>DBIX01000052.1 GCA_002297005.1 Cyanobacteria bacterium UBA791
GAAAAAGTTTTTACAACGTCATTATTTGCACTATGCAATAGTGCTTTTGCCTCTTCAAGCTTAGCTTGAGTTTGCTTTAGTTTAACCTCATAATCTTTTGGGTCAATTTCTAAAAGTAAATCACCTTTTTTAACAAGTTGGTTATCTTCAATATTTAATTTAATTACAGGGCCAGAAACTCTAGGTGCGACTGTAACGATATGCCCCTCAACAAAAGCATCGTCTGTTGATTTATAATACATTGATTTTATTGAAACGATTATACCAAATATTAATAAAACGATTGCTGTAATTGTTGGTACAATTACTCTCTTTTTTTCATAAATATGTCTTGTATCTTCTGGGCTTATTTCATGTATACTTTGCTCGTCTGCCATTTTTATTACCTCATAATTTATTTATTATATTTGTAATTTTACTAACGGTCTTGCGTTATCATAAACTTTATTTAGGGTTGAAATCATAATTTCTATTTCTTCATTTGAAATTCCATCGATTAAGGTTTTTCTTAATTCTTTAGTCATTGGTTTCATTTCATCACGAATAGTTTTGCCTTTTTCAGTAACAGAAATTTTGAATATTCTTCTACCATTACAAGCCTGTCGTCTTTTTATCAACTCTTTTTCTTCTAGTATCTTTACTAACCTTGCAACATTACTTCTATCCTTTTGAGTAATTTCGCAAATTTGCCTTTGGTAAAGTTCTCCATACTCTTGTACCAAATCTAATATCAAGAATTGTTCTGGAGTTAATTCAAAACCTTTTTCAGCAAAGGTTTGTGAAGATAACGCTCTAACAACGACACCTGTATTATATATCGTTGTACCTACTCTTTTCCCAAAACTTATTCTTTCCATATTTGATTTTCCATTTTTCTTGTGATGTAATTATAGCACAAGAAAAATTTTTACAACTATTAATTGGAAGAAATATTATGAGAAGATTTTTAACAGTATTATTTTTCGGATTATCATTGAGTTTAAACTTATTTGCCCAAGCGAACGCATCGACTTATGAATATATGAATATGGGTTGGTGGGAGCATTATCAAGATAAAAATCTTTTAGACTTTGCTCCAAACTGTTTATGAAAAAAATTACGATTTGAAAAATACTGCGTTAAAAATTAAGGAAAACGAACAAGTTGTAAAAATGCAATTTGCAGAAGAGTTACCATTTGCAAATTTTTCAGGTGAAATTTATAGGAATTTAAGAGCTCCAAGACAACAATTTGGAAATATGCAAATTCCTAATTACTCTCAAAACAACTATAATTTACCAATTACAGTCGGTTATGAAATAGATATTTGGGGCAAAAATAGATTAAAGACTAAGAGTAAAAAACAACAATTAGAAATTATCAAACAAGCAGAACGTGCGACATATATTTCTTTAACCTCAAACTTTGCGACTGATTATTTTAATTTAATTAAAGCAGATAAAATGAATGAACTTCAAACAGAATTGGTAAAAGTTCAAGAAGATATTTTGAATAAAGTTACTGAAAAATATAAAATCGGTTTATGCCCAATAACAGAAGTTTTAGAGCAAGAAAAACTATTAAATCTATTTAAGGAAGAAAAAAATATTCATGAAAAAACTAAAGAGGTTTTGGTAAATTCTATGAGAGTTTATTTGTCTGATGTCGATGGTAAAATTGTGAGAAACAAATATGAAAACATTCAAATGCTAAAAAATCTTCCGTCAGAATATAGCACAGATGTAATCACCCATAGACCTGATTATTTACAAGAAGAAGCGAATTTAAAAAGAATAGGTTTTGACGTTAGAGTTGCGAAAAAGGAATTTTTGCCAACCTTCACTATCTTTGGTCAAGTTGGGCTAAATGCTTACACGTTAAGTACTCTGTTTAATTCACCATCACAGTTCTTAAATGCAGGTATTTTACCAAATTGGGATTTGTTCTCTGGTGGACAAAAGAAAGCGAATTTGAAATTGAAAAAATACCAATACGAACAAGCTCTTAATGAATATCAAAAAACTTTTATTGTTGGAGTAAAAGATGTAAATACAGGACTTGTTGAATACAAAACTTCAGAAAAAAATTATCAAGAAGCATTAAAGAAAATAAATACAGAACGAAAAATTTATAACTTAGCAAAAGATAAAACAAAAATCGGTGCAGCATCAAATTTAGATGAACTTTTGGCAAAAGAGATGTACTTAATTGCAGAAAAAGAAATTGTTTCAAACAAAATTGATACAATAATTTCTACAATTGGCTTATACAAAGCTAGTGGTGGAATTGACTTATACAAATTAAACGAAAAAATTTAAAATGTAAATAATTATTAAAAAGAGGTTGCTTGAGAGTTACTCTCATCTTGTATATTTTTATAAAAGGAGAATTTATATGCAATACAGAAAACTTGGTAACTTAGAAGTTTCAGCAATTGGCTTAGGTTGTATGGGAATGAGCCACGGTTATGGCGACCCTGCCGATAAAAACGAAATGATTAAACTAATTCGTTATGCTTACGAAAATTTAGGAGTAACCTTCTTTGATACAGCTGAATGTTATGGACCTTTTACAAATGAAGAATTAGTCGGCGAAGCCTTAAAACCGATTAGAGATAAAGTTAAACTTGCAACAAAATTTGGTATTACGGTTGACAAAGACAATAATCAAATTTTAGATTCTCGTCCTGAAACAATTAAAAAATCTATTGAAGGTTCTTTAAAACGTCTTCAAACCGATTATGTTGATTTATATTATATGCACAGAGTTGACACAAAAGTCCCAATCGAAGATATTGCAGGCTGTGTTGGAGAACTAATCCAACAAGGCAAAGTTAAACATTGGGGTTTATCAGAAGCTGGTGTAAATACTATTAGAAAAGCTCACTCAATAACTCCTGTAACTGCAATACAAAGCGAATATTCTATGTGGTGGCGAGAACCTGAAAAAGAACTTATCCCAACTCTTGAAGAATTAGGCATAGGTCTTGTTCCATTCAGCCCATTAGGCAAAGGATTTTTGACAGGCACAATTAAATCTGATGCAACTTTTGCACGCAACGATTTTAGAAGTATCGTTCCACGTTTTTCAAAAGAATGTTTAGAAGCAAACCAAAAATTTGTAGATTTTGTTAAAACTATGGCAGAACAAAAAGGAATTACACCTGCACAATTAGCATTAAGTTGGATTTTGGCTCAAAAACCGTTTATCGCACCAATACCTGGAACAACAAAACTACATAGACTTGAAGAAAATATGAAATCAGCAGACATTGTTTTGACTGAAGATGAAGTAAAAGCACTAAACTCTGAAATTTCAAAAATAGAATTAGTTGGTGCAAGATACCCTAAAGCACTACAAGAAAGAGTAGGTAACTAATGAAAGTATTATTAATAAATGGTTCTCCCAATGAAAAAGGTTGCACTTATACTGCATTGAAAGAAATTGCAACAACTTTAAGTTGCGAAAATATTGATTCGGAAATATATTACATAGGAAAAGATCCAATATCTCCATGTAGAGCTTGTAGAGCATGTGGAAAAATTGGACATTGCGTAATTAATGATAAGGTGAATGAATTTGTTGAATATGCAAGAAATTTTGATGGTTATGTAATAGGTTCACCTGTTCATTATGGTTCAGCTAGCGGTGGCATTGTACCATTTTTAGATAGAGCATTTTTTGTGGATTTTATGAGTGGACACAATTCATTTATCCATAAACCAGCAACAGCAATTGTATCAGCACGCAGAGCTGGTACAACTGCAACAATTGACCAATTAAATAAATATTTTCAAATAAATCAAATGCCAATTATTTCAGGCAGATATTGGAATATGGTTCATGGTGCAACTCCTGATGAGGTTGTTCAGGACAAAGAGGGTATGCAAAATATGAGAATTCTTGCTCGTAATATGGCATATTTCTTAAAATGCAAAGAACTTGCAACAAAAGCAGGACTAGAACCACCTAAACAAGAAGTCGTAGAATATACTAATTTTATAAAAGCCTAAATAGAAAGATTGCAACACCCCGTAAAATCATCGACAATTTAGTTTATTTATGGTAAATTTTTTTTGGAAGATAAGGAGATTTTTATGTTAAGTACAGCAATTTTATCATATATTTTAGTCGCTTTAGCGGTTTTAGTTGGAGCATATCTAATCGGTTCATTTCCAACTGGTTATGTCGTAGTTAAAGCTCTTGCTCATCAAGATATTAGAGAAGTTGGTTCAGGCTCAACTGGTGCTACAAATGTTAAGCGTGTTCTTGGTTTCAAATGGTTTGTAATCGTATTATTAACAGATGCTATTAAGGGTATTATTCCTGTTGTTGCAGCAACATATATTGATTACTCTCTTATAAATGGTATTTTACCAGTAATTGCAGCTATCGGTGTAATTCTTGGTCATAGTAAACCAATCTTTTTAAAATTCCACGGTGGTAAATCTGTTGCTACTGGCGTTGGTACAATTTTAGCTCTTAACTGGATGGTTGGACTTGTAATTGCTCTAATTTGGGTTACTATCACATATTTTTCAAGATACGTGTCAGTTGGGTCAATTATAGCAGTTTGGGTTTCACCATTCTTAATGTACGCTCTTAATATGCCAATGGCTTACGTTGCATATTGTGCTATCGGAGCTCTTTACATAACAATTTTACACAAAGACAATATCAAAAGATTAATCAAACACGAAGAAAATAAAGTCCGCTAAACGTAGGTTGTCTTTTGCATAAAATACATTAAAATATTTTGTATGAAGAAAATTTTTTACATAATATTTTCAATTTTATTTTTTATTACAACACCAAGTTTTGCAGACGAAATGACTGCAAGCGAGATGGAAGATTATGTAAAAATATATAGCGAACTTGCTCCTGCAAAATTTTCTTTTATACACGGAGTTGACCCTGATCAATATTATGATATGCAAGCTTATGCATACACTCCATATCCATTGTTCAGACTTAATTCGCCTTTATACTTTAAAGGAACAACAATTGAGCCTGGGTATTATTTACTAACTCCACGTGAACACGATGGAGAATGGTATATATTATTTAAGGATAATGGCAAAATAAAATACTATATCCCAGTATACAACCGAGATATAGTACCTTTAGGCTTTTATGAATCTCATTTGCCAAAACCAAAATTAACTTTCACTCAAAAAGTCCATATCGGATTTATCAATTTTGTTGGCACAATTTCAAAATCATCAAAAAGAAGACCAGCTCCAAAAACTTATTTAGAGGTTGATGAATTTGACAACGAATTTTATTCTGTTGTCGTGTATTACGGAGATTTTAGATACCATCTTGTACTAAAAGGGTCACCTGACTAGATTAGTCTAAACTATCTTCGTCTTCTTTAATTTTAGTAACAACCATTTTTGCCATTTCTTTAGCAATAACATGTTGTGTTGTTTCTGGACAATTTTGTAACATGTTCATAGCAGTTTTTAATGTGTTATCAATATCATACCATCTACCGTTTCTGCTATCACTTTGACCAGAGCTTACTGCTGTGATTAAATCTTCAACGGCTTCAAATTTTTCATTTTCAATGTTGTGTTCAATGATGATTTTAATCAAATTTAACGCAATTCTAATTTGAGTACCATCATCAGATTGTTCTAATGTTTGCATTGCTTGTGATAAAACTGGGTCTTTATCATACCAACGACGTGATTGTGAACTGTATTCTTCTTTCATTTCTGCCTCCATTAACCGAATTTGTAGGTCACTCCGCATGTACCTTTGGGGTAATGCCATTCTATACATTTTTTTTCGCATGCTATTCTGCATGCACCACATTCTAAACAATTTTCATAGTTTACAATGAGTTTATTTTCATCCTCGTTCCATTCATATACTCCTGCTGGACAAATAAATGTACAAGGTTTTGACTTACAGTTTTTGCAAAGTTCTGTATTAACTTTTAAGTGAGAGGTTTCATCCGTCACATATTTTACTTTTGAAAGTTTGTCATCTATACTCATTTCAAAATTCCCCATAAGAGCTTTAAAATATGTACAATATCTTTTACAAGACCGAAGATACCTCTTTCTTTCAAGGTTGTAAAAATAAAGTTTCCGAATTTATTTTTCTTAGCTATGCTATCAACCTCTATAAACATTTTAAAGAATTTATTAATTTTACGCAAGTAAAAGTCTAAAAATGATGAACTGTTTTTGTGCATAATAGTCATCAAGTCTTTATATGACTTCATATCAGCCATTACAAAAGATTTATCAAGTTTCTTTTTGTAAAGAGAAAGTGTTGATTTTGTAAAGTCATTTTTCTTAAAAGCATGAATAACTGTTTCGCCAGCAAGCTTACCTGAAACCATGGCAAGGTTTGTACCTTCCCAATGCAAATTGTTTACAAGGCTTGCACTATCGCCAACAATAAGAACACCATTGTCATATAATTTTGGAATTTTTTTGTAACCACCCTCTGGGATAAGATGTGCAGAATATTCCAAAACCTCGCCACCATCGATAAATGGAGCAATAGATTTATGAGATTTTAGCTTATCTAAAAGTTCGTAAGGTTTAGTTTTGGTTTTTATCAATTCGCTTAATGTTATGCCTAAACCGATAGTAATAGAATCCTTGTTAGTGTACATATAGCCTAAACCTAGTTCACCAAGCATAGGATAACCAAATATTTCTGTTATACAACCCTCATCATCTGATAGATTAAATCTTTCGTTAATTTTTTCTTTAGGTAATTTTATAACCTCTTTTACCCCTAGTGCAACATCTTTTGGACTGTAATCTTTTCTTAAACCGATTTGTCTTGCAAGTAGGGAGTTTACACCATCTGCAAGAATTACAATATCAGCATAATAATTTTCAAGCTCAGTTTTTACTCCAATAACTTTTTTATTTTCAATAATTAATTCTTCCACAACTGTTTGAGTAACAAGAATAACACCAGCTTTTTTAGCTTCTTCTGCCATCCAACGGTCGAATTTTGAACGAATGACTGAGTAACTGTTAGAATACTCTTCATTATCACGATAAGTTATTGTTGTAGAATCATTTTCATTCAATATTGTGTAATTATGCTTTATGTTGTTACGCTCAAGAGGTGCGAATTTTTCAAAATCAGGAAAAATTTCTTTTGTTGGCTGAGTATAAATAGCACCGCCAAACATATTTTTAGAGCCTGAGAAATTACCTCTTTCTATTAAAATAACTTCAATACCACCTTTGGCAATAGTAATAGCAGATGAAATTCCAGCAGGGCCACCACCAACGACTATGACTTGTGTTTTGTTGTTGTTATTCATGCAAAATATTATACATTATTTTTCAACTTTGTACAAATTCTATTATAAAAGTTTAAGTTCTAATAATTGACCAGCAAGAGAGAAGGTAGCAGAATATTTCACTCCATCAATTTTAACATCACCATATAAAACTTTTTGAACAGTAGCATCTGCAGTAGTTTCAGCAAGAGTTAACATTGCTATTTCAGTAGCTTTTTTACCAACACTTGCACCTTTAAATGCAGCTGAAGTAAAGTAATTAATACCAGTACTTGCTAATGCACTAGCTACAAAGGTTGAACCATCAAGAAGAGAAAATTTTAAAATATCTTGAATATCTTCTTTTGTCATTCCTTTTTTAGATGCCAATCTATCAGCAGAATATGCCACCATGTTTGTACCAGCGGCAGCAACAGCACCCTTAACAGCAGATGCCATCGTTACGCCACTACCAGTAGCAAAACTTACACCTATCATAATAGGTCCCATTATTAAGCAATCCGCAGCGTATTCACCAACTTCTTGCGAAATATTATAATCAGTAACTCTTTTTGCAATATCATTTTCCACACCAAATGTCGCATTATAACTTGCTTCAAATTCTTTTTTCACAAGGTTAATATCTTTACCACCAGTAATCTTCATTGTTTCTCTATGCATTTGGCGAGAATGTGAATTTGCAAGTTTTACCATAACTTTAAACTTGTCTTTTAAAGTCGCATTTGGTTTTAGTTTTTCAGCTTTAAATTTTTGTTCAAGAATTTCTGAACCTTTTTTCTTATCACCTTTACCTAGAATTGTACTGAAATCATCATAATTTCTTTGGTACATTTGTTCTTTTGTTTCAATTTTATTAATAACCGGAACACTACCAGTTACAGTATGAATCATTTCATACTTATCTTCTAGTTTTTTATTATTAATTAAATCAGATAACTTTTCATTAAAGAAATTTTCACTTGCAACCGCAACTAGACTTGTTTTTAATTGAGTTTCTTTATTTTTGTATGTAGCAACTAATTCTGGATCATAATCAACTTTAAAGACAGTCTTAAATACTTCCCTAAATTCATCATCACCCTTATCTGCAACAGCTCTCAAGCAGGCAATTTCGTCCTTGTGTTTATCTATATCTTCTTGCACTAATTTCTTACGATTTTTCGAATTCCATAATGCACTTACATTGTCAGCAAGTTTTCCAAAAAATCCATCACTATCTACTCTTTCTTTAAATGATTTTTCTGCAACTTTTACATTCGATTCTAAAAGTTGAGTTGTGTAATCATAAAACTTTTCGGGCTTTGATTTTTCAATAGCAATTTTTTCTTCTTTTGTTAAAGAAGATTTATTTTCAATTGCCTGAACTAATCCGTTTGTAATTCTATTTAATTTTGTAGATACTGGAGAAAAAACAGGTTTATTAATTTGGTATTTCAATTCTTCATCAAAATTCTTTTTAAAGTGTTCTACTTGAACACCATTATCTTTACCATTTTCGGCTAAAATACCAAATAAATTTTTAACAGTTTCTTCTCTTGTTTCAATATCAGAACCTGTTTCTGTCAAAATGTCTGCAATTAGCGTATTTTTTGGAAATAATTTATCGTAAGCTTTTATCGTAGGTATAACGTTTGTTTTATCAATTTTATTAAAATCGGCTTTAAACTTTTTAGTGTTGATAGCATCAACTTTTGATTTTAAAGAATCATGTAAATTATTAGCAATTTCTCTACCTTGTTCAAGTCTACTCTTTGTTCTAGTTAAACCAGTAAAGTTAATTAATGGGTAGGCGACAAAATTTGTATCGGAAGTTTTTCTGATAGGATTTGACATCAATCTACCAGACGAAACATCAGAAGATTTTCTACTTTCTTTCTGAATAGTCGCACGACAAGCGAGCATATTTGGTTGTTGTGGATTTTTAATTAGCATGCAAAAAATTATATAAATACCTACTTACATATACATTAAAGCTCGTAAATATTATTTTTGCTACATGCCAGCACTTTTCGTTACAATAGTTAACGCTTTATTTCTGCACAAATATAATATGAATTACAATTTTGAATATTTATCATTACATCGTTATTTGAGTTTATGTTTTCTGATTTTGGATAAATTAAATAAAAATTATTTAATACAATTTTTGTGTTTGGGTTTATAAATATATATTGTTGATTATTATCCAAATATGGTAAAATATCAGCAAAAATTATAACTTTACCAATAGTTAAATTTTCATCTTTTGGTTTTACAATAAATACAGGTTTTAATAAATCTTCTTTGAATAAATAATTAGATGTTTTATTATTCTTCAAAAATTCTAAATTCGAAATAAACGGAATATATCTGCCAATCTTTGGATTTTTATAAAATCCGACAGCAATAACAAAATTTAAGCATACAATTCCTAAAATAATAATTATTGGTAAAAGTTTTTTATCAAAATAAGAAACAATATACGGAATAATCAACGCAAGAATAGGAAATACCGGCAAGATATAACGTAGAACCTTGAATGGAGCAATAAACATAATTATTGCTGACCAAACCAAACCTATAACAAATAACAAAATTATGTCTTTAGACTCATTATCAACTAAAAGCTTTTGTCTTGAAATTTTTACAAGCAAATAAACCAAATAAATAATCAACGACAAGCTAAAAATATATTTTAAATACAAATACGGTAAACCAAGAAAAGAATAAAATAAATTATTGCCAGAAAATCTTTCTATTGTTTCTGTAGCTCTATAACTTATTAAACCTAAAAAATATCCAGGATAAAAAATTGTTGTAAATATAAGTGATAAACCAGCTATTTTAAATAAATATCTCTTGTCTAAATTCTTTATAAACAAAACAACAGCTAAAATTCCAACATAAATTATTGAATAATAACCAGATAAGAATGCAAAGGCTATTGAAAGTGCAGGTTTTAGGAAATTAAGGTTTTCACCCCTTAGTAATCTAATAAAATAATAAGTGACTATTATAAATGCTACCTCTTGAAGATTATAAGGTTTTAAGTATGCAACATTTGAAATAGCACCAGTATTCATAAATGCTACAAACAAGCCAAAAGGAATTAAAGACTGTTTTTTTAATAATAAAGCCAAAAGTTTAAACATAAAGAAAAAAGATAAACAATAAGCTATTAGATTAATAGAACAACCTCTATAAATTGTTTGTTTAATATCAAAATCACTAATACCAGCAAAAGATGCTCTTAATATTGAATAGTATAAATTTGAATGTGAATCATCTCTTGTATAAAGATATAAATTCCAAATATCAGAAAACATATCTTTTAAAGAAGAATCATTCCATAACATCATTCGTTTTATATCTTTACCAGTAAAAACTCTATTCTTTTCAGGAAGTTTTGTCCAACCGTATTCTGAATAATTTGAAAGAATAACACTCAATACTTCGTCTTGATGAAAATCTGTTTTCAAAGTTATTGTATAAATTCTTGCAAACAAGCCAAGAATAAAAACAACAACACACATTATTAAAATCTTTTTGTCGAAAATTTTTAAATCCATATTTTATATTATATAATGAGAATATGAAATTTTTTGATAATATAAAAAATAAAATTGATTTTTACATAAGAAAAAAAACAAAATTTTCACGAAAAGGATATTTTGAAGAACCTGAAAATTTATCAAACATTTTTGGTACAGAATTAAAACAAAGAGAAAATGATTTACATAAAAAATATGGTTTTGAATATCTAAAAGATATGACAGAACAAAATTATAGAGAAAATCTGTATATGTTAGATATTCTAGATAAATATTTTGAAATTATTCCTCAAAAAAAAATGGAAGTAATGGATATTGGTTGTAAAAATTGGAATTACGTAAAAGGTCAATATACTTTCTTTAAAAAATACTGCGAAAAAATCAATTTACGAGGAATAGAAATTGATGCATATAGATTATATTGGAATTTATTTTCAAGATACGAAGTTGCAAAATTTTATAAAAAAGGATTAAAGAATACTCATTACATCCCTAAAGATTTTATGAATTACGATGACAAATTTGATTACCTAACTTGGTTTTTACCTTTTGTCAGAGAATATCCTCACATGCGTTGGGGTTTACCTTTAGAATATTTTAATCCTAAAAAAATGCTTTGGCACGCATATTTTTCACTTAAAACTGGCGGTAAAATGTTCATAGTAAACCAAAGTGAAGTCGAATACGATATTCAAAAAAAATTATTAAAAGAATGTGCAATTCCATTCAAAGAAATCGGAGAAATAAAAAGTGATTTTCTATACCATAAATACAAAAGATTTGCTCTTGTCATAACAAAAATGGGGGCTGATGATAACGAATGGTTAAAGGAATAAAAAAAAGGTGCTGAGTTTTACATCAGCACCTTTAAATTTTAAACTAATCTAACTATTTGTTAGCAGCTGCTCTATCTTGTTCAATCATGATTTTTAATGCATCTACTGCAACTCTTACTGCTGAAGATGTATCTTCGCTCATTTTTTGATCTAAGCCTGCAGCTTCTCTTTCTTGGTTCCAAATTACGTGGAAACAAGAACCACATCTGCATTTTAAAGCATCAGCTACAACAAATAATGCTGCTGATTCCATTTCAGAAGCTTTAACGCCTAAACGTTTCCAAGCTTCCCATTTTTGTAATAATTCATAAGAAACAGGCATTTTAGCTGGGCTGTGTTGACCGTAGAATGCGTCTTTACATTGAACAACACCTGTGTGAGTTGTTTTACCCATTGCTAATGCTGCTTGTCTTAAAGCAACTGTAATATCTAAGTTAGCTACAGCTGGATATTCGATTGGAGCATATTCCATTGAAGTATGTTCAAATCTGATTGCACCAGTTGCAACAACGATGTCGCCTGATTGTACGTTTAAATCAATACCACCGCAAGTACCAGTTCTGATGAATGTATCAGCACCGATGTTGTGTAATTCTTCCATAGCGATAGAAGCTGATGGACCACCAATACCTGTTGAACATACAGAAACTTTTTCACCTAATAAAGTACCTGTATAAATATTATATTCTCTGTTTTGAGCTACGTGATGAGCATTGTCGAATAAGGCTGCGATTGATTCGCATCTACCAGGGTCACCAGGTAAGATTACGTAACGACCTACATCACCTTCAACACAATGAATGTGGAATTGTTTTTCTAATTCTTGCATAATTTAAACACCTTTCTAAAATTGTTATATTACAGAAAACTTTGTATCAATAATATCAAAAAAAACCTTTTTTGCAAGCATATTTATTAAACTTTGTCCTTTATTTGGTTTAAATTTGTGTTTATATAATGATTTTTTTTTGAACATATAATATAATAGTTTTATTACTTATGGGGAGATGTTATGAGAGAAGAATTATTACTTATAATAGAAAAAAATAGCAGAATTGACTTAAAAGAATTATCTGTAATTCTTGGCGTTTCTATAGAAGATGTTTTGAATGAACTTCAGGCTTTAGAAAAAGAAGGCATAATTTGTGGTTATCACACACTTATAGATTGGGATAAAACTTCTGTAGAAAAAGTTACTGCCCTAATCGAAGTTAGAGTTACTCCACAAAGAGGTCAAGGTTTTGACCATATTGCAGAAAGAATTTATAACTATCCAGAAGTTAAATCAGTTTATTTAATTTCAGGGGCTTATGATTTGTTAGTTACATTAGAAGAAAAATCTTTGAAAGAAATTTCTGCATTTGTTTCTGACAAATTATCAACTTTAGATAGCGTTTTGAGTACAGCAACTCACTTTATTTTGAAAAAATATAAAGACCACGGCACTATCTTAGAAAAAAAACAACATGAAGACGAAAGAGAAATGATGATATAATGAGTATTCCAATTTCAAAAACAATAGAATCAATAAAACCATCAGGTATTAGAAAATTTTTTGATATAGTTTCAGAGATGAAAGATGCTATATCTCTAGGTGTTGGCGAACCGGATTTTGATACACCTTGGCACATCAGAGATGAGGGTATTTATGCCTTAGAAAAAGGTAAAACCTTCTATACATCAAATTCTGGTTTAAAAGATTTGAGAACAGAAATTTCAAACTATATTAAACGCAAACAAAAAGTTTCATATTGTCCAGATGGTGAAATCTTAGTAACAGTTGGGGGTTCAGAAGCAATCGATATTGGTCTAAGAGCTATGATAAATTCAGGGGATGAAGTTATTATTCCTCAACCATCTTATGTTTCTTATGAACCTTGTGCAGTTCTTGCGGGAGCAAAACCTGTTATTCTTAATCTTAAAGCAGAAAACGATTTTAGACTAACTGCAGAAGAATTAGAAGAAGCAATAACTGAAAAAACAAAAGTTCTCATTTTACCTTATCCAAACAACCCAACAGGGGCAATTATGGACAAAAACGATTTGGAAAAAATCGCAGAAGTTATCAAAAAACACGATATTTTTGTAATGTCAGATGAAATTTATTCAGAATTAACATACAATGGTGAACACGTATCTATTGCTAGCCTTGACGGTATGCAAGAAAGAACATTAATGATTAATGGGTTTTCAAAAGCTTACGCAATGACAGGCTGGAGATTAGGCTATGCTTGTGGTCCAAAAGAACTTATTAAACAAATGACAAAAATTCATCAATTCGCAATTATGTGTGCTCCAACTACCAGCCAATACGCAGCAGTAGAAGCACTTAAAAACGGTGATGATGACGTTAAAGAAATGAAAATGTCTTACAATCAAAGACGTAGATTTTTGATAAATGCATTTAAAGAAATGGGCTTAGAATGTTTTGAACCTTATGGTGCATTCTACGTATTCCCTTGCATTAAAGAATTTGGTATGACAAGTGAAGAATTTGCAACAAAATTCTTAGAAGAAGAACACGTTGCCGTAGTCCCTGGAACAGCTTTTGGCGATAGTGGAGAAGGATTTTTGAGAATATCGTATGCATATTCACTAGAAACACTAAAAATAGCAATGGAAAAACTTTCTAAATTCGTTACTAATTTGAGAAACAAATAAAATCCATGGCTTGAAAAAGTTGAAAAATAAGTTATAATAAAAATATAACAGGTGGCAATTAGCAAAAGCTAATTTTTAATGCCAAGTTAAGTTCAGAGAACTAGCACTAGGACGGCAATCACAAGTGCTAGTTTTTCTATTTTAAATAATAACGAAATTATAAAAAATAAAATTAGCATTATTGATTTTGTCATAGGCATCACCCCTCTCTTGACGTAAGTACCGTCAATCAATAAGGTTTTTTGGCAACCACCTGCTTAAATTTTGTTTTCAAAGTTCTTATTTAATTATTATATAT
>DBIX01000079.1 GCA_002297005.1 Cyanobacteria bacterium UBA791
TTATACAGCAGATGAAATGAAAGCTTTTGAAAACATCAAAAACTTCTATGAAGAGCAAGGTGTATTTTTTGTTGGAGATATAAAATCTGGCTCATTGTATGACAAAAATTTATTTCACGATACAAACTATCACACAAACCAAAAAGGTGCAAAATTACGAACTGACTGGTTTATAGCTAATATATTATCCTTAGACGAAGTTAAAAATGGAATTAATTATGAAAAATAAAAAAGTTTTGATAATAAAATTAGGTGCAATTGGCGATGTTATTCATTCGACAATGCTTGCTCAATGCATTAAAAAAGCTGACCCTAACTGTATTGTTCACTTTATGACCTCTGATTTTATTACACCACTTTTAGAAAATAATCCTGACATTGATAAAGTCATTTGGTTTACAGGACATAGAGCAAATGATTATCCTTACTTGATTTTTAAAGGTCTAAGCCTTGCTTTTGAACATTATGATATAGTTTTTCCTTTGAGCAATTCTATTAGAAACTATATTATGATGGCATTTATGTTTGCAAAAAAAATTGTAAAAAGAAACAAATGGAGAGTCCATGCGGTAGATTCTTTTTATAATACAGCAGTAGACAGTTTTGGAAAAATAGAAAAACCTAAAAATTTGAGAATTTTTATAAGAGAAGACTTAAAAAATGAACTCAAGGAACGCTATAAAGCTTTACCAAGACCATGGATAATATTCAACGTTGGCGGAGCAAATGACCACGATAGACAAGGTAGAATTTATCCTGATGAACATTGGATGGAACTAGGTCAAAAATTAAAAGAACAATATGGCGGAACGATTTTTGTATGTGGTTCAAAAAAAGAAATTGAACTACATGAAAAATTTAAAAATATTGCAACAGTTTTAACTGGAAAACTAACCTTAGAAGAAAGTGCTGGATTATATTCAATTTCAGACTTATTCATATCAGGAGATTCAGGACCTTTGCATATAGCCTCAGCCCTTGATATAAACACAATAGGAATAATGGGTTCAACACCAACCTATGCTTGTGGACCTTATGGAGAAAAAGGTCACGTTGTAGAACCTAAAAGCGAATGTAAATTTTGCGAGCAAAAAACTTGTAAACTTTTAAAAGAGGGTGAAAAATTCACACCTTGTATGCAATCAATAGAGGTTTGTGATATATTAAATCTGATAAGAGAAGAGAATTTATTATAGGAAAGTAATGAAAAAAGTTTTAATAATAAGATTGAGTGCGTTGGGGGATGTTATTTTCACTATACCACTTGCAAATACTTTAAAAGACAATGGATACGAAGTATCTTGGCTTGTATCAGAAAAAGGTTATCAACTTTTAAAAGACAATTCTTGCGTTGATAACGTTATTTTTGTACCTATCGAAAAATGGAAAAAGAATAAAAACAAACTTCAAAATTTTAGAGAATATCTAGACATTATAAGAAAACTAAGAGCTGAAAACTTTGATATAGCTATTGATAACCAAATGCTTTGGAAAAGTTTTAGATTTATGAAATTCTGCGGTGCTAAACGTAGAATTATTGCTAGAGATGCTAGAGAATTATCATACTTTGGCGGAAACGAAATTATTCCACCAATCAAAGAAGGTTATAATTTACACGTTATAAAAACTTATCTAAAATATGCTAAACATCTAGGATTAAATACTGATGAAATCAAGGTTACACTTCCATCTATAAAGGAAGAAGTTAATCAAAAAGTCAATGAACTTTTGAAAGATTTGGATAATTCTAAAAAGACTGTAATCGTTGCACCAGCAACAACTTGGAAAGACAAACATTGGAACAAGGATAATTTTCAGCAAGTTGTCGAAAACTTGAAAGACAAAGTTAATCTTGTGTTTACTGGTATGGCACAAGATAATGAACTTGTTGAATATATTTCAAAAGGTGTTGGTATAAATCTTTGTGGCAAAACAAATCTTGAAGAATTGAGAGCAGTATTTGAAAGAGGAGATTTGTTAATTTCACTTGATAGTGGAAGTACACATCTTGCTTGGGCCACACAAAAACCAAAAATCCTTTCAATTTTCTGTGCTACACCAAAGAGTTTTTATGCACCACTTGGTGATGAAAACAAATATGTTGCATTACAAAACGAAGTCTGCAAACCTTGTCACAAAAGAAAATGTCCATTAAAATCAAACAGAAATAAATGTACACTTTCTCCATCTCCAGAATTCGTTTTAGAAAATGTGTATAAATTATTGGATATTTAGATTATAATAAACTATATGGAAAACAACAGACCAAAAATATCAATAGTTTCACCAGTTTTTAACGTGGAAAAGTTTCTAGCAAGATGCCTTGACTCTCTTGTTAATCAAACTTTATCCAATATTGAAATAATTTTAGTTGATGACAAAAGTTCTGATAAATCCTTGGAAATCTGCAAGGATTATGCACAAAGAGATAATCGTATAAAAGTAATTGAACTTGACGGATTTAAAGGGGTTTCTGCGGCTCGTAATGAGGGTCTTAAACTCGCAACTGGCGAATTTATAGGATTTGTAGATTCTGATGATTATGTTGATTTAGATTTTTATGAAAAATTATACAATTCAGCTATAAAAAACGATGCTGATATTGCGTATTCAAGCATTATTAGAAAATATCCTAACAAGGAAAAATTTAGACTAAAAATTGATAAAGAAAAGATTTCAACAGAAGATGCAGATAAATTCTTTAGTTGCAAAGTCGTTGAAATGCCTAGCATTTGGAACAAAATTTATAGAAAAACTTATTTTGATAAAGTTGATTTGAATTTTGTTGAGGGAATGTATTACGAGGATAAACTTTTTGTTGCAAAAGCTGTTCATTTTGCAAACAAGGTTGTAGGTGTTCCTGAAATAAATTATTACTACATGGTAAACCCTGTATCTATCGTAAGACGTAAACAAGATAAACAACTTGTAGAGGATAAAATCAGAGCAAAAAGAGATACTCTTCATTTTGCGAAAGCTGAAAATATCAAACTTCCAGATGGATATTTTACAGCTATGAAAAAAGAATTAAAAATTGGCAAACTACCAATATACACAATCAATGAAAGCCTAAAATCAGAAACGCATTTATTATTTGGATTAATGCCTGTTTATAAAAAAAGAACTTATGACAACGCTGTTTTTATCAATATGAAAGGCAGACAAGCAAATCAAATGTTTGAATGGGCATTTGGTAAAGCTTTTGAGGCAAAAACTGGTTACGAGGTTATATTTGATGATTCAGAAGAAACTTTTAAACTAAAATGTTTTGAACTTTCAAAATACATCAAAACCATTGAAAAACCTTTGTACAAAAAGATTTTAAAGAAAATAGTTTTCATAAGAAAATTAAGAAATAAACTTGTAAAAATTAAAAATACAAGACCTGAATACGTGCAAAAGGATTTTTCATCTTTTGAAGAAAACCTTTTTGAAGTAAAACCACCAGCATATATCGATGGCTATTTTCAGTCATACAAATACTTTGAAGAGGTTGTTGAAGGTTTGAGAAAAGACTTTAAATTAACTTTCAAACTAAATTCTAAAAACAAAAAAATGCTTAAACAAATCACTTCGGGAACATCTGTATCAATGCATTTTAGAAGAGGTGATTACCTAAAAGCAAGAAACCAAAAGGTTTATGGTTCTTGCAGTATGGATTATTACAAAAATGCCGTAAAATTAATGAAAGAAAAAATTGGCAAAGATTTTACATTATTCATTTTCTCTGATGACCCAAAATGGGTTAAAGAAAATGCAAATTTTGACTGCAAAACAGTAGTAGTTGATATAAATTCAGGCAAACACGGTTGGTTTGATTTAGAATTAATGAAAAACTGCAAACACAATATTATTGCAAATAGTAGCTTTTCTTGGTGGGGAGCATTTTTGAACGAAAATTCTGAAAAAGTTGTTGTAGCTCCTGAATATTGGCAAACAAATTTTAAATCAAATTCAGACATTATTCCTGAGTCTTGGTATATTTTGGAGAATAAGTAAAATGGATTATGAAATAATTTCATTAGGTTGGAATTGCCAGCCAAGAACTTATTTAACAAAAAACGAACTTATACCAAACAAAAAACACGGTAGAAAGAGTATGGTCTTTGACCTTACAATCCACCATACAAAGGGTTTAATAGAAGTTTTAAAATCAAATTTTACCGATTATTTTGAAAATATCGAATATGGTTTTTACGAACCTTTTGGACTAAATTATTGGCAAAACAAAAAATATGACTTTGTCTATAACCACGATGGTGCATTCAAAGAAAACGATTTCGAAAAACTAAAAGAACGTTATCAACCTAGAATTGACAATTTTAAAGAGGTTTTAGGCTCTGATAAATTTCTTTTCTTTGTACATAATCTTGATGAAACTTCAGGCATAGAAGAAATTAAAAAATTGCACGAGGTTTTAAAAGATTTAAGAGGTGAAAAACCTTTCAAATTACTGATTTGGTCAACATTTAAAGACCTAGAAAATAATGTAGAAAATGTTTCTATATATTCAAATCATCATCCTTATAAGGATTTTTCTGACTGGTTCAAACCTGAATTACAAACAAAAAAATCTAAAATTTGGGTAAAAGATTTGTGCAATTTTGTAGAAGAAGAAATTGAAAACCAAAATTTTGAAGTAAAAAAATATAAAAGACCATTAAGTGATAAGATTAAAGAGGTTATAAAACCAATACTTAAAAACATTTTTACAATAACAAATGATGGTAAATTGAATGCAAAAATACTTATTTTGTTAGGGGTAAAGATAAAACTAAAAGATTTAAATAAATAAAAGAGGATATTATGGCGACAAGCTTATTACAAAAAATAATAGATAAATTAAAAGGAAAACCTGTTAGATTTTATGCAATTGATAAAAAGATAAAGGTTTCTAAAACAGCGGATATTGACAATAATACTGTTTTAGGGGATTACATCTATATCGGAAACAACACCACTATAACAAGAGCCGTAATTGGAAATTATTGTTCTATCGGAAATAACGTAACCATTGGACCTGGAGAACATAATATGAATGAAATTTCAACTTCTGGTCATTTGTCAATTTCGACAAGCGATTATAAAGGTCTAACAAAAGATGACTGCATTATTGGTAACGATGTTTGGATAGGTGTTGACTCAATAATCAGAAGAGGCGTAAAAGTTGGAAACGGTGCAATAATAGGTGCAAATTCTTTTGTAAACAAGGATGTTCCTGATTTTGCCGTAGTTGCAGGTAGCCCAGCAAAAGTTATTAAAATGAGATTTGATGAAGATAAAATAAAAAAAATTAGCGACTCAAAATACTGGGAATATCCACCTAAAAAAGCTAGAGAGATTTTGAAAGAAATTTCTGAAAATTAAGGCTCTTTAGATTTTTATGCTAAAATATTTGTATGAGTTTATTTGAGCTAAAAAAAGAAAACAGAAGATTTTTTATAAAACTTTTTGGTATTAAAGCCAATTTTGTTCTGCCTTTTGGCGGAAACAATAAAATCATTTTGGTAAAAAAAGATGGAACAGAAAAAAGTGTTCTTTCAATAAAAGGAGTGAAGGTTAAATTTCATGGTTCAAACGCTATATTTAAAGTATATGAACCACTTCCACATTTTTCAAAATGCAAATTTACCTTTGCTGATGACTCTGTAATTAGTATAAAATCGTCTTTTGATATTATTAAAAACCTAGAAGTTATGACTGAAGCTAAAGGTTCACAACTTATTATTGGTGAAAATTTTGGCATAAATAGCGGATACATTTTGTTCCATAAAAAAGAAAATAATAAAATTGAAATTGGTGACGATTGCATGTGTGCAAAAGGAATTACAATAAGAACTTGCGACGGTCACAAAATCAAATCACTTGAAACAGGAGAAGTGATTAACGAAGATAAAGATATAAAAATTGGTAATCACGTTTGGCTAGGTCAAGACGTCACTATTTTAAAAGGGGCTGAAATTCCTAACAATACGACAGTTGCATTTAGGTCAATCGTGACAAAAAAATTCACAGAAGAAAACACTATTTTAGCAGGTAGCCCAGCAAAAGTTGTTAAAAATAATATAAACTGGGAAAGAAAATAATTTTTCCATGCTAAAATATAAACTATAAATACAAATCAAGGAGAAATATTTAATGAAAAAAGCGTTAATAACAGGTATTACAGGTCAAGACGGTTCATACTTAGCAGAACTTTTATTAGAAAAAGGTTATGAAGTTCACGGTATCAAGAGACGTGCATCTTCTTTCAATACATCAAGAATTGACCACTTGTACCAAGATATTCACGATAAAAATGCAAAATTAATCTTGCATTACGGCGATTTATCAGATTCTTCAAACTTAACAAAATTAGTTCACGATATTGAACCTGATGAAATATATAACCTTGCCGCTCAATCACACGTAAAAGTATCTTGGGATTGTCCTGAATACACAGCTGATTGCGATGCTTTAGGTACATTAAGACTTTTAGAAGCTATTAGAATGAACAAGCTTGAAAACAAAACAAAATTCTACCAAGCTTCAACTTCAGAATTATTCGGTTTAATTCAAGAACCTATCCAAAAAGAAACAACACCATTCTATCCACGTTCACCTTATGCAGTAGCAAAACTTTATGCATACTGGATTTGCGTAAACTATAGAGAAAGTTTTGGCATCTTTGCATCAAACGGTATCTTGTTTAACCACGAATCACCAAGAAGAGGTGAAACATTTGTAACTCGTAAGATTACAATGGCAGCTACAAAAATCAAAGTAGGCTTACAAGATAAATTATACTTAGGTAATCTTGATTCAAAACGTGACTGGGGTCATGCTAAAGACTACGTAGAAGGTATGTGGAGAATTTTACAACAAGATCATCCAGACAATTACGTACTTGCAACAGGTGTAACTACTTCAATCAGAGATTTCTGCCGTATGGCATTTGAAAGACTTGGCATAGAACTTGAATTTGTTGGCACAGGTGTTGACGAAAAAGGTATCGATAAAGCAACTGGTAAAACACTTATTGAGGTTGACCCAAGATACTTTAGACCGGCAGAAGTTGATTTACTTTTAGGTGATAGCACAAAAGCAAGAAATGAATTAGGCTGGAAACCGACTTATGATTTACAAGCACTTGTAAACGAAATGGTTGATTCAGATTTAGAATTAGCAAAAAAAGAAAAAACATTGAGAGAACACGGATACCAAGTTCTTGTTCCACAAGAAGTATAGCGATAGCCGGTGTTCCGTCTTCCAAAGACTTGCAGAAGTGCAAGTCTTTGGAAGACGGAACACTACGAAACCGCCGTTGCGGAGCGGAGCAATCTTGGATTGCACAGGCGGAATGCAATCCAAAATATATTTAAAGATTAGAGGCAAAAGAAAATGATGGAAAAAGATGCAAAAATATTTTTAACAGGTCACAGAGGATTAGTTGGTAGTGCTATTTATAGACGATTAGTAAAAGAGGGTTTTACTAATATTATAACTAGAACTCACGCTGAACTTGATTTATGTAATCAACAAGCTGTTGATGAATTTTTTGCAAAAGAAAAACCCGAATACGTAATACTTGCAGCAGCTAAGGTTGGTGGTATTATGGCAAATTCTAAATATCCAGCAGAATTTATTTACCAAAATCTTATGATTGGTACAAACATCGTACATTCTTCATACAAATATGGAGTTAAAAAACTTTTAAACCTTGGCTCTTCTTGTATTTATCCAAGATTAGCTCCTCAACCTATGAAAGAAGATTGTCTTCTAACATCAGAACTTGAAAAAACAAACGAAGCTTATGCTTTGGCAAAAATTTCTATCATTAAATTATGTAGATATTATAACCAACAATATGGTACAAACTTTATCTCAGGTATGCCAACAAACCAATACGGTATCGGAGATAACTTCAATATGGAAACAGCTCACTTGTTACCAATGATTTTAAGAAGATTTCATTTAGCAAAATTACTTATGAACGGTGATATTGAAGCCATCAAGAAAGACTTAAAACGTTATAAATTAGGTTGGGGTCTTGATGAAAAATTAAATGACAATAATATCGAAGAAATTTTGAATGAAGTTGGTGCATACAAAGACCACGTTGTACTTTGGGGTGATGGCTCTGTTTATCGTGAAATGATGTGTTCAGACGACTTGGCAGATGCTTGCGTATACTTGCTTATGAACAAGGATTACGACGAAGTCGGAGAACTTGTAAACATCACTAAAGGTGACGATATTCAATTAAAAGATTTATTTGAAATAGTTAAACGAGTTGTAGGATATGAGGGTGAAATCGTTTACGATAAAACAAAACCAAACGGAACACCAAGAAAAATGATGGATGCAACTCATATTAAAGAACTTGGCTGGCAACCTAAAATCGACCTTGAACAAGGCATAACAGATTTCTATAATTGGTATATTAGTGAATAAAACTACCCCTCGCCACATTTTTGCTTATGCAAAAATAGGGGAGAGGAGAAATTTTTAGTTGAAAGCTATACTTGAAACTTTAAAATTTCGGTGAGGGTATTTACTACTTGTGATATAATCAGCGTATGGAAAAAGCAAAAAAGATTTTACAAAAAATACCTTATGTATTATTAGCCTTAATTTTTATTCTAGGAATATATCTTAGATTAAGGGTATACATAACAAACCAATCTTTTTGGCATGATGAATGTGCACTTGCGTGGAATATTGTAAACAGGGATTATCTTGGTTTATTCCAACCTCTTAGATTTTTGCAAGTCGCACCACCAATGTTTTTGGTTTATACAAAAATACTTGTAAAATATTTAGGTACAGCTGAACTAATATTCAGAATAGTTCCTTTTGTATCAAGTATTTTAGCTATGTTTATGTTTTATTTTTTAAGTAAAACCTTATTTAGCACCAAAAAAGCTATTCTTTGTGCATCCTTACTTTTTGCGATAAATTTTCCATTATATTACTATTCTGCAGAATTTAAGCCATATAGCACAGATGTTTTATTCTGCATATTTACAATATATATTTATCAGTATTTGAATAAAGAAAGTTTATTTTTGTATTCAATAATCTTATCTACTTTTATTTGGTTTTCTTTTCCAACTGCGTTTTTAATAAGTGCCATCGCAATATTACTTTTATTTAGTAAACATTATAAATTAAATGAAAAGGTTTCATTCTTAACTCCATTACTTGTTAGTGTAATTGCTTTTTATTTTTGCTATTTTCAAAAAGTCTTTGAAACTCAAAACAAAAGTATGACAACATATTGGGGAAATGAGTTTGTAAATGTTGATAATTACTTAAACATTTTCCAGAATGCAAATTCTTTTATATTTTCACCAGAATACATTTTGCCAATACTAATGCTAATTGGATTAATCATATATTTTTACGAAAGAAGTAAATTTGCTTTATTTTCAATTTTAACGTTGGCAATAATCCTTATTGTTTCAGCATTACAACTATATCCATTTTCAGGAAGATTAATTTTATTTTTAATACCAATAGCAATTTTACTTGCCGTAAAACCAGCAGATATAAGAAATTTTGTAGGATATATTTTACTTGCAGTATTTTTGTATGGTGCATATCCACAACTTGAAAACACCTATAAAGCAATTTTGAAAAATAATTATTACAAAAATAATTCAACACCTAGAGAAATGATTGAATATTTAAAAAGAAATATTAAAAAGGGTGATGTAGTATTCGTAAACCAAGCCTCAAATAGTGATTATTTATACTATAAACAAATTTACGAAATTCAAAATAAAGAATTAATAGAAAGCCCTCAATTTTTCAAAAAAGGAGCAAAAGTTTGGTTCTTTTTACCTAACGATGCAAAAAGAACTTATGAAAAAGATATTAAACATAAATATAAAATTTACTACCACAACGTAAAAGGTAATAGTGGCTTACTTTATGGCATAAAAGTTCGCTAAAAAGAAAAACTTTAATAAAAAATCCAAATATCCTCTATACGTATGATGATAGATACTAGAATATAACCTATACTTAAATTTGTTAAAAAAAAAAATATAACAGACGTATTATAAAAGGATAGGGAAAGAGGAAATGGCAATTACTGTAAATACCAATATTCCATCATTGGTAGCTCAAAAATGTTTAAACAATGCTTCAGACAAAATGAACACAGCAATGCAACGTATGTCAACAGGTTTGAGAATTAACTCAGCAAAAGACGATGCAGCAGGTTCAGCTGTAGCAACAAAATTGGATTACAAAATCAGTTCATTATCAGTTGCACAAGACAACGCACAAATGGGTACATCATTACTACAAACAACAGAAGGTACTCTTGACGTTATTCAATCAAACATGCAACGTATCAGAGATTTAACAGAACAAGCTGCCAACGGTACATACGGTACAGACGCAATGACAGCTATTAAATCAGAAGTTGGTGCAAGACTTAGAGAAATTACTCGTATGTCTAACACAGCAGAATTTAATGGTAAAAAAGTTTTAGACGGAAGTTGCGATGACATCAATCTTCAAGTTGGTATTGAAAGTAACGCAGATAGTATCATCAGCCTTGATAAAGAAATTTTCTCTTCAACTGCAGCGACTAAATTATTAGATATTTACGGTGATGCAGCAAACGATGATGATAAACACAAATACAACTTCAATGTAAAAACTACATTATACGAAGATCCAGATAATGCTGGTGATTTATACGCAAAAGTTAATAATGACTTTATTAAAGTTGAACAAGAAGCTGATGGTATATATAACCCAACATTTAAAGCAGGAGCAGAAGATCCAAAATCATATTCTGACTGTGAATTTGCAAATGGTGATGCTGAATTATTAGCAAGGTTAAAAAGACAAGACCCTTATGTAGATGATGCTGGTACAGCAGCAGACCCATCTGATGACATTACAGAATTTACTCTTAAATTAAAATCAGATGATGCAGTTGCAATGAATACAGGTACAACAGACGAAGAAAACCAAGTTATTGATAGTATGATGAGCTGGGTTTATGCAAACGATTCATTTGCTCAAAAATTCTTAGATAACATCGATTCTGCAATCGCAGAAGTTACAACAAGAAAAACTGAACTTGGTGCAGCAATGCAAAGAATCAATTCAGCAGTAGATGTTGCAAAAACAATGGAAACAAACTTAACAGATGCAGTTTCATTGATTAAGGATGCAGATATTGCAGAAGAATCTTCAAACTACGTAAAGAATCAAATCTTACAACAATCAGCTGCAAGCTTGTTAGCAACAGCTAACCAAACTCCGCAAATTGCGTTGCAGTTAATTTAGTGTGAGCAAGAAAAAAATAAGTAACAGAGGTGCTGAGCTAAAGCTCAGCACCTCTGTTTGTTATGTAAAATGTCGTCCTGAACTTGTTTCAGGACCTTACAAACAAAGTATGCTATAATTAATCTATGAAAAAATCTTATTTTGTGTATATTTTAACTAATTTTGAAGAAACAACATTTTATATTGGAGTAACAAGTAATCTTCAAAAACGTATATGGGAACACAAGAATAAAATAGTAGAGGGTTTTACAAAAAAATATAACGTAGATAGATTAGTATATTATGAACAAACAGAAGAAGTAGAAACTGCATTAAACAGAGAAAAACAATTAAAACGCTGGCATAGACAATGGAAGATAAATTTGATAAAAGAATTTAATCCAGAGATGAAAGATTTATTTGAAAGTATAGTTTAATTTATCTGTTTCAAACTGGTAAGATGCTGTGGAGAAACCAGACATTTTTCACGAAATCATAGATTTCTGAAAAAGCAGTCAAACAAGTTCAGGATGACAAACAATATTATATCGCTCGTGCCTCTGCTCGCTATGCTCCTGTGAAATCAAAGATTTCTACGTCGCTAATATTATGTTACGTCTTCCAAAGCCTTGCACTTCTGCAAGTCTTTTCAGACTTCACATCGGCTTACGCATTTTACCATTTCTTAAACACGAAGAACACCGCCAAGATAACCAATAAAAATCCGACGATATAATTCCATTTTAATCCCTCTTTTAAGTATGTTACGGAAAAGATTGAAAATACAATCAGCGTAATAACTTCTTGCATAGTCTTTAGTTGTGCCGCATCATAAACTTGATGCCCAATTCTATTTGCTGGAACTTGAAAACAGTATTCAAAGAATGCTATTCCCCAACTTACAAGAATAACTATCCATAACGCTGTACTTTTATGTTTTAAATGCCCATACCAAGCAAATGTCATAAATACATTCGATATAGTCAATAATATTATTGGTGCGAAAAATTTTATCATAATACATATATTTTAGTTAAAACAGTTTTTTATGCAATGTTATTTTTATTATGATATTAATTAGAACTTAAAAAAACTTAATCTAGTATTGAATACTAGATATATTTTAGATACGCTAGAATAGTAAAATTAGAAGAGGTAGGAAAAAGATGAAAAGAATTACAGCGTTAGTATTGTTACTAGCAATGGCTATCAGCAATATTAACTTAGCAGTATTAGCTGCTCCACAAGGACAAACGCTATTAAGTGCGTCTAAAAGCAAACCCGTAACCTACAACAAAAATGCAAGAACTCTAGTTTACGCTTTTGTTTTTGATGGTCCTTCAGACAAAAATAACCAAGTAATGGAACAGTTCAAAAAAGCCATTACTGTATCAACAGCTCCAGAATACAGAGCAAGTTTTCCAAAAGAAAACGTATTTGTAGGTAACTGGACAGAAGCAGGTGCTAAACAAGCAGCTGCAAAAGCTATGAAATCAAACGCAACAATGGTTGTATCATTAGGTTGGTTTGTTTCTAACGCTTTAAACTCAACTCCAAACAAAAATAAATTCGTTTTAACTATTGACCAATATGGTTTAAGAGATTTTGGTGACAACTTCTTTAACCCAGTTCAACAAAACATCAAGGGTGCTAACTTATTCAAAAAATTAGTTCCATTCAAAAAAGGTGTTGTTCTTATGAACGAAAACTTCTACAGAACTAAAAAAGACTGGAATGCATACTTAAAGAAAAAATTACCAAATATGAATTTAACAGTTGTACCTGTTAATAACAACATTGATCCAATTATTGCAAAATTAGACAACTATGATGCAGTAATTGTTACACCATTATTCAATGTTTCAACAGAAAAAAGAAAAGCATTATACAACGCTATCAATGCTAAAAAATTACCATCATATTCAACATTAGGTAAAGAAGATGTTGAAATGGGTATCTTAATGGGTACTGGTGCTTATGACTTAGATAGAAAAGTTTCAGAAGCAACATCATTCAATATTAAATCAGTACTTGCTGGTAAAACTCCAAAACCACAAAAAGTACAATTCTATGAAGATGAATTATTATACATCAATAAAGACACAGCTGATGATTTAAACTATCAACCACACTTGAGAGTTTTATACACAGCAGAAGTAATTTCACATAGAAAACCAAATGTTTTAACTATGTCTGACGTATTCAACAAAGTTGCAGAAAGCAACCTTGATATTGAAAGAAAGAAATTATTGGTTAAAGCAGCAAGAAGAAGTGCAGTTGCAGCCGCATTAAGATATTTACCAACAGCACAAGTAACTCTTGGTTATCAATCATACAACAGCGGTTATGCAGAAAGTGCTAAACTTATATATCCTGAAGAAACAGGTGTATTCAAGCTAGGTCTTGAACAAATCATTTATTCACCTGCATTAGTTACAAACATTATTTTGAAAAAGAAAAACTTGAACTTTGCTAAACACGAACAATTCTTAACAGAACAAAACATTGGTATTAACGTAGCAATGTTATACATGGATGTATTAATTCTTGAAAACAAAATCAGAGTTCAAAAAGATTATGTAAAAGAATGTCGTGAAGCTTTGGCAATGGCTAGAGTAAGAGAAAAAATGGGCTATTGTGGTCAAGAAGAAGCTCTACGTTGGGCAACTGAATTGAACAGACACGAGCAAGAACTTCTTGATATGGCATCAGCTTTAAGAAACACAAAAGTTCAAATGAGCAAGATTATGTATCAAGATCAATCAAAAGATTTTGAACTTGCTCCAATCAAAGCAACAGATAAAACATTCTTCACAAGTGAAATCAATGTAATCAACCACTTAGGTACTGAACAAAACCTAGAAACATTTATCAAAATGTTAGTTGACGAAGCATACCAAGTTTCTCCTGAGTTAGCTAAATTGAGAACAGCTCAGCAAATGAAGAAAACTGAAATGGGTATGTACATTCAAAAATTCGTACTTCCAGATGCTAAGTTAGAATTAACTTACACAACACTTCCAGGTAGACATTATGCAAGCGAATATCCATCAATGGTTAAATTGCCAACATACGTAGGTGCTACTGCAACTCCAAACGGCTTTACAGCATTACCATTGGGTCAAATGCTAGGTCACGCAAACAAGGATAACGTATACTTTGGTATCTTTGCACAATGGAAACCTATTGAGGGTGGTACAAAATTCGCTGAAATCGCAAGAACAAAAGCTGAATTAAACGAACTTCAAAGATACGAAGACGAAGTAAAAACACAACTTGAAGAAGAAATCAGAATGATTGTAAACAGAGCTTTAGCTGGATACTTCAGTATCGACAAAAACTACAAAGCAATGTTTGCAGCACAAGAAAATTACCAAAAAGTTAAAGCTCAATACTTAGCTGGTAAAATTCCTGTATCACAGTTGACAGATTCACAAGCTGTATATCTTGAATCAAAAGAAAAAGCTATGAACTCTCAATATGTATTCTTCAAAGAAGTAGTTTGGGTACAAAGAGGTATCTGTGCAGTTGATTGGGAAAAAGCTCCACAACAAGCACACGAATTTATCAAAAAACTTAGAAGTACATTATCTTATCAAGAAGATATAACACTTCTATAATAAAAGGTAACTTCTTTCATAAATTAGCGAAAGCTAATAAAACAGGCGAGGATGAAATCCTCGCCTGTTCTTTATGGTTCTTGTAAATCTTTATTGTTGAGGTGGAAACCCCAACCTACAGAAACTGTCATGCTGAACTTGACAAAGCGAACAGTTGAGCTAGGGTGAAACTTGTGAGCCTGTCTCCGTAGTTGACTTTAAGCCGTTAGGCATATTATCCGATTTAATGCCTTATGGATAAAAGGAAACGTAGTGTGTTTCAGCACCTTACCCATGGCAAATAAATCAATTAAACGTAAAAAATTAATTATGAAATGCTACGCTGGTAAGATTCTGAACATACCAGACCAACTAAAACTTCACCATTTCATGCTTCAGAATGACACAAGCATGATAAACATTACTCTTCCTTATTCACTACTCACAAATTTTCGACACTTGCACACCCTAAAAAAATACGTTATAATAAGAGTAACAAGTGGCTATTAGCGAAAGCTAATATTTTACACCACTTAGTTAGTTTATTAAACTAAAGCTAGCGCTACGACGGCAATCATAAACGCTAGCTTTTCTTGTTTGTAGAAAAGCGCTATCATAAAATATATGACGGCTAGCGCTTTAAATGTTGCCATAAGCATCACCCCTTTCTTGACGTAAGCAACGTCGAATAAAGAAATGAGTGGTGTCCACTTGTTACCTTAATTTTAAATGTACTATATCTATTATATATATTCTACGATTTACTCACATACGTTAAATATATTATTTTAATTGTTAACTTATGTATTAATTTTCAACTTTTAGAATTGATATTTATTTTAGTTCGGTAAAGAATGTGTATATAAAATTATGGGAGTTATGTAGATGACAGTAATTACTGAAAAATTTAATATCAACACTCAAGGTTTTACAGACATCGTTGATATTACAAAGAATGTTCAAAACTATGTTTACAAACATTCTATCAAGGACGCATTAGTTGTAGCTTATGTTGGCGGAAGCACAGCATCATTAACAACTATCGAATTTGAACCAGGTTTATTAACAGATTTACCCGCAGCTTTAGACAGAATTGCCCCAATGAACATTGAATATGCTCACGATGAAACTTGGAATGACGGCAACGGTTATGCCCACGTTCGTGCATCTATCATTGGTAACTCAATTTCTATTCCTTTAATTGAGGGTGCTCTTCAATTAGGAACTTATCAACAAGTTGTTTTAATTGACTTTGATAACAAGGCTAGAACAAGAACAGTTTATCTTCAAATTATTTGCTAGGTCTTAGCATTGTAAGTAAAATACATGGTGGATTACATGTTTCCATCACGTCATAATCTGCTGTAACGAAGAAAAACTCTAACATTTCACCATGTTTAATTTCAATGGTGTCAAATGGAATGCTTATATCTATTACGTTATCGTATGAAATTTTAATATTTTCAGCGTCTTTTTCTTTCCACAAGTTTTCAGGCATAGCCTCGATAAATTGTAGAGGTCTTAAAAGTCCACTAGAGAATGTTAATCTAATTTCATTATGGAATTTTTCCTTGAATAAAGTTGGGATATTATCACCTTTTACAAGTGGTCTTACTGGTGATAAGTCTTGATCTATATCGCAATTTCTCATATAAAGATAAATTTGTTGAGTTAATTGAGAGTTATTTTCTCTAATTTCATGATTAAGAATAAATCTCAAATACAAATACTCTTCATCAAAACCAAATCTAACTTTTTCAAACAAATGAACATCATCGTCATTTTTTGCTAAAATGTCAATAAACCCTGCATTCAACCATTCATCGTCAATTTTATTTTGACTATCCATAACAGGAATAGTTGAATCATAAGAATTTGATGTAACCATTAAAGAAGTTTGAAGAGAATTTGGAACGTCTAGTCCTAAAATTCTATAAACATTTTTCAAATGTTCTCTAAATAAGTAGTCAAAAATATGGTCTTGCTCAGAGTTGTTTGGCTCACCATACCACCAAAACCAGTCAGAACTTTCTGATATAAATAATTCTCTACGAGCTTTTTCAAGGTTTGGATTGTCAGGATTTTCGTGTTCAAATTTCGTAAAATCATCGTGAACATGTTTTAAATAAGTCCAGGCCAAATCCTTTGTAGGTTCACCAATCCATAATTGGAAATTTCTATTTATCCAAGAACCTGAATAAATTTTTGGTAAATCTTTTTTATTTTTATCTTTCTTGATGTAATCTGAAATCAAGACAGTTTCTAAAGATTCATCCTCTTCTATCATAGAATAGATAGCGTCTAAGAATTCTTTACCATCTGATTGATAATTTTCCCAACAATTTTCACCGTCACAAGCGATTGTTAAAAGATGATTTTCATCAGGAGAAGTTAAAATTTTACTTTGTATAACTTTCATTCTGTCATACAAATCATTTGCAGCTTTTTCAGCCTCTACGTGAGGATATTCAAAGTTAATAAGATTTGGAATAGAACTATCTCTAAAGATTAAATCTATATTTGAATTATTTTTTGTTTTGTATTCATAAGTTTTTAATAGATAATAAGGATCTTCTAGATAACCTTTAAAATCTCTAACAAATTCAAAATTAATAGAGTTTGCTAAAATACCCTCATCTGTAATTGTCCAATCAACGCCCAAATCCTTTAACATATCAAGAGTTTTTGCACTCAAGCAATGTTCAGGTGGCCAAATACCTTTTGGTCTAACGCCAAAAACTTCTTCCATTCTATCCAATGCCCATTTTGTTTGAAGCATCGCATCTTTACCCATTTTAAGATTTTGAGGTAAAGCATCAGGATTTGGAATATTTCTGCTTGCACATTTTATATCTGTCAAAATTGGTAAAATTGGATGATAATATGGACTTGTAGTTATTTCAATTCTACCTGCATTTAAAAACTCCTTGTATGTTGGAATTATCATTTTAAGAATTTTTGTTGAATAATTAAGAATTTCAATTCTATCTTCTAAAGAAAAATCTTTACCCTTTTCAGCTAATTTAAGCAAATCAGGAAACATTTCGGCATACATTGAATCAAACCAAGCAAGGTTAAACCAAGCCATAATATCGCCATATTCTGCATTTGAAAAACTTTCAACTTCAGGATAATCCATTTGCATACGTTTTTGGAACAAAGCATCGTAATGAGGATGATGAGCAACCATTGAGCTATAGTTTGCGTCAAAGAAATTATTTAAAATAAATCTTTTATCATCATCAGTTAAATCTTCAACTTTAGTCTTAGTTAATTTTGAATGAACATCCTCTGCACCATTTTCTGCATAATCAAGAATTGCATCAATTAAAACAGGTGAAAAATTGAAGTTTAATTTCAATTTTGGATATTTCTTCATTATCAACAACATATCAAGGTAATCCTTGATAGCATGAAGTCTAACCCAAGGCATCAAATAGTCACCTTGCGTATTCAATTTGTAATACGGTTGGTGCATGTGCCAATAAAATGCTATTGATAGTTTTTTATTCTTTCCAAACATTAACTTAATTATACTTAAAAAACATAAAATATGATATACTAAATTTATGAATATTTTATTTTTGACAGACCTTTACCCTATTGATGAGAATGATTTTCAAACATCTTCTGCATTAAAAGATTTTGTCGAAAAATTTAGAGAATTTGGACATAATATTCAAGTTATTAGACCAAACTTTCTTCTAAATTCTTTTATTCGTAATAAAAAATTCTATAAAACAGGCGAATATAATGGAGTTTTCAACGCAAATTATATAACTCCTTTCTGGTTTAATGTAAAAAACAAATTACCTAAAATAGAAAACTACGACATTATAATCTCTCACATGCCGTCAGGTAACATCTTTGCTGACAATTTTAAAGGCAAATTAATTTGTGGCGTACATATTTCTGATATAAAAGTTTTGACAGAATTAGTTTATGCTCCATATTTTAAAAACAAGCTTTTAAAATCCTTTAAAAGAGCAGAAAAACTGATTTGTCGCTCACCACATATTGAAGAAAAACTTTTAAAACTTTATCCTAAATTTAAAAATAAAACAGTCGTAATTAATTCAGGCATTGAAGAAAATTTAATAATAAAAAGAGAAATAAACTTTGGAGAAAAAATAAAAATTTTATCAGTCGCAAATCTTATAAAACGCAAAAATCTTGATAAACTTATAAAGGCTTACAAGAATTTTAATAACATAGAACTTACAATAATAGGTGACGGAGAAGAAAGAAAAAATCTTGAAAAATTAAATAAAAATGTGATTTTTAAAGGAAGACTTGCAAAAGAAGACGTTCTTGAAGAAATGAAAAAATCTGACATCTTCATTCTTCCGTCAGTAAATGAAACACTTGGTCTTGTTTATCTTGAGGCACTTGCGAGTGGTTGTATCACCGTTGGAACAATAAATGACGGTATTGACGGAATAATTAAAAACAACGAAAATGGATTTTTGACAAAACCTACGGTAAAAGATATTCAAAAGACTTTAGAAAAAATCATGATGTTAACAAAATCTGAACGAAATAAAATTTCAGAAAACGCTTATTACACAATAAAAGACAATACTTCAAAAGCTTGTGCTTTAAAATATTTACAGACAACTATAAATGTCTTATGACATGACTTGAAAAAGTTTAAAAATAGGTTATAATAGTAATGTTAAGGGAGTTGGCTAAACTCTGGACAGTCTAACCAACTTGTCGCCCCTTATACAAAAATAGCGATAATTTGTAAAAGATATCCTAGTAGTATTAGGGTATCTTTTATTATGCACCTTTTCATATTTTCACCTCCTTTCACCCTTTTGTCGCATAAGTTTGTTGATGTACGGAGGTTTTGGGCTACCCTTAAATATTTACTTTTTCAAGTTTAGTTTATTAAAAATCTCATCAAATTTATTATGGACTTTTTCAAAAGCCTCAATAATAATAGGGTCAAATTGTTTTTTGCTAGAACCTTTTATAATTTCTACACTCTTTTCGTGTGAGAAATTTTCTTTATAAACTCTTGTTTCTCTTAAAGCATCATAAACGTCACAAAGAGCGACAATTCTCGCACTCAAAGGAATTTCTTCACCTGATTTTTGGTCAGGATAACCTGTTCCATCATATCGTTCATGGTGAGAAAGTACAACTTCTTTTGCCATTTTAATAAATGGAGTGTTTGCTAATTTTTCTAACATCTTGTAGCCAAGCATAGAGTGTTTTTTGACATTTTGAAATTCTTCTTCTGTCAATTTAGCAGGTTTTTTCAAAATTTTATCTAAAATTTTTGTTTTACCAATATCGTGTAAAACACTTGCTAATTCAAGATTTTTAATATATTCATCATCAATTTTTAAATTACTATCAGAATTTTTTAATTCTGTAGCCAAAATTCTTGCATAAGCTTTCATTCTTTCTAAATGCTTAAAAGAACCGTTATCTTTAACTTGAACATGTCTAAATGAAGATAAAATATCTTCTAAAGTTTTTTCTTTAGAAATAGCTTCAGAAACCTTATTTCTAATAACATCAGCACTTGCTGGCAAAATAATATAATCTTTTATACCATTAGAATATAGTCTTACAACTTCATCCACACTAGGATTTGAAGTCATTACAATAACTTTTCTTTCTGTTAATTTTTCACAAGCTTTTTCAAATTTGTCTGATAAAAGAACTAAATCAACATCAGAATTAAGCTTTGAATCAACTTCTTCAGCTGAAGATATAGTTTTGATTTCATACCCATCTAAAGAAAGTATCATGCTGAAAATTTTTAAATTAGTTTCGTTATCATCGACTATTAAAAGTTTCATAAAACTCCTTTTGTGTGTTAAGATAATACTATCATAATTTTAGATTTAATACAAATGAGGTAACAATGGACGAAGATAGAATTATTGTAACAGTATCAGGAACTGATAAAGTAGGTATTGTAGCAAAAGTTACAACTGTTTTAGCAAAATACGAAGTAAATATTGAAGATATGAAACAAACACTTATGCAAGGTCATTTTGTAATGTTCCTTTTAGGTAACATCGGAACATCTTCATACTCTTTTAAAGAAATTAAAAACGCAATGATTGAACTTGGAAACGAAATGGAAATGGAAATTTGGGTTCAAAGAAAAGGTATTTTCGATAGAATGCACCTTGTATAGAAAAAATTTTATAAATAAAAAAAGAGTGGCGAAGCCAAAGGCTTCGCCACTCTTAATAAAAAAAGGGGACGGAGCTTTTAGCTCCGTCCCCTTTTTTAATCAACTTATTTCATAGCTTCGATAGCAGCTTTTACACCAGAACCTAGTTCAAATTTATAACCAAGTTTGTATAAAACAGCCTCTAGAGATGCAATCGCAGTTAAAACGTCACGATCAGATACAAAACCTAAAGTACCCATTCTAAAGATTTTGTCTTTCAAATCATTTTGACCATTTGCAACTACGATGTCGTAATCATTTTTCAAGCCACTTCTAATATCAGGAACGCTTACACCTTCTGGTGGTAAGATTGATGTAATTGAGTAGCTTACCTTGTTATCGTCTTCTACAAATAATTTTAAACCGATAGCTCTAATTGCAGAACGTAAAGCTAGAGCGTGTTTTTTATGTCTTGCAAAGATATTTTGAATACCTTCTTCTCTAATCATTTCGATAGCAGCTTTCAAAGCAAAGATTAGATTTACAGCAGCTGTATAAGGAGTTGTATTACCTCTTACGGCTTTTCTATGAGCAGCCCAGTCAAAGTAGAAACTTGGGTGCTTGCATTGTTCATAAACTGCATAAGCTTTGTCTGATGCAGCTAAGAAAGCTAATCCAGGTGGAATCATAAAACCTTTTTGAGAACCAGAAACTAAAACATCAATTCCCCATTCATCCATTTTAACATCCATAGCTGAAACTGATGTAACACCGTCAACTACTGATAATGCACCGTGTTCTTGAACCAAATTGCACAAAGCTTGAATATCATTTTTTGCACCTGTTGATGTTTCAGAGTGAGTCATTGTAACGATTTTAATTTCTTTGTTTGTATCAGCATCTAAAACTGCTTTTAATTCTTCAGGGCTAACTGATTCACCATAAGCTTTTTCAATAGTTTGAACATTTGCACCTAGAGATTTTGCAATTTTTGCCCATCTGTTACCAAAGTTACCTATTACAAGAGAAAGAACTTTATCACCTTCATTAACAAGATTTGATAAAGCAGCTTCCATAGCACCTGTACCACTTGATGCATAAATGAATACATCATTTTTTGTTTGGAAAATTTCTTTTAATCCATCATAGCAATATTTCAAAATTGCTTCAAATTCACCACTTCTATGACCAATAGGATGTTTAGCCATAGCCAATAAAACTGTTTCTGGTACTGGTGTAGGACCAGGAATCATTAAAAATAATTTATCTTTCATATTTCCCCCTTGGATACACGTAAAAAATTTTATATATCTATTTTTGCATAAAAATAAAATTTTGAGTATAATACATTTATGTTCGTATATTATTTTTTATCTTCAATATTATTCATTCTAATCCTTGCACCGATTTATATAATTGCTGGATTATTTAGAAAAGAATTACTCTCAAGATTAGTTGGGTTTTTAAACATTTACAAAATCCCTGTTATCGAAGGTAAAACAATAATGTTACATGGTGTTTCTGTTGGTGAAATTATTGCCATTGAAGACTTGGTAAAAAAAGTCCACGCAGAACTACCTGACTATAAAATTGTTGTAACAGCTGGAACAAATACAGGTAAAGAACTTGCAGAATCTAAGTTCAAAGATATTGCAGAAAGAGTTTTATATTTTCCACCTGATTTTCCACCTTTTATCAATGAGTTTTTAAAGAAAATTCATCCAGAGGCTGTTGTTATTGCCGAAACAGAAATTTGGCCAAATTTTTCATACATGGTAAATAGCAAAAACATTCCTCTATTTATCATCAACGGTAGAATTTCTGACCATTCATTCAAATACTACAAACACTTATCAGCTTTCTTTGGTGCAATCTTTGATAAAACATACACAAAAATTCTTGCTCAATCAGAGCTTGATAGACAAAAATTTATTAAAATGGGTGCAAATCAAAAGATTTGCGAAGTTATGGGTAATCTAAAATTTGATATTCAACAAAAATTACCAGAAGATGTTCAAGTTAATAAAGCAAATAGCCGTGTTATGATTGCTGGAAGTACTCATAAAGGCGAGGATGAAATTGTTTTAAAAGTATTTGATAAAGTTCACAAAAAACATCCTGAATTCAAATTATTATTAGCACCTAGACATTTGACTAGAATAGAAGATGTAACAGAATTAGTTAAGAAAACTGGTTACAATTTCGGATATTTTTCAAAGGGTGATTCTTTTGAGAACAATGATATTATCATTTTAGATGTAATAGGAAAACTTGCAAAACTATATTATTATTGCGATATAGCCTTTATCGGTGGAAGTTTTAACAAAACTGGTGGACACAACCCACTTGAGGCATCTATCTACAACAAACCTGTTATTTCAGGCCCAACAATTTCTAACTTTAAAGGTATCTATGCAGTTCTTACTGGAGAAAATGCCGGAAAAGTTGTAAATACTCCAAAAGAATTTGAAGAAGAAATATTTAAACTTTTAGAAGATAACGATTACTACAATTATGTTTGCAATAATTGCCAAAAAGTTTTTGAACGAAATCGTGGTGCTATTGATTTTGTAATCAAAAAAATCAAAGACAGCATAACAAAATAGACTTAGTAATAGTATTCGCTAGGAATACAATACAGAACACTTTCGTTCTTTTTATCGTTATAATATCCGATTTTGTAAGTATAATTACGCAAAATATTTCTTAAAAACAGCATTATTTCTGTGTAATCTCTTGCTGGCATTTCAAAAATTCTAAATGCTAATTGAGGTCTATCTTTTCTTATTGTTCTAACGCAACCCTTTAAAACTCTCAATTCAAGAGCATCTATATCAAATTTTATAAAATCTATTTTTCTTCTATTTCTTGCTCTAAAAGCATCTAAAGTAGTTGTTTTTAAAGCTTGTCGTAAAAAGACTTTGTCATTTTCAACATCCCACAAAATTCTTCCAATCATTTCTATTTTGTCAGAGAATTGAATAATCTTATAAAAAGTAAGTTCTTTCGCTTTTCTAGGTAAAATCAAACCATTAGAAACATAATCGTGCAAGGCATCAAAACAATAAATTTTTTCAACTGATTTAATCTCATTTTGAAAAACCATACTGTTATAACCATTGTTTTCGCCAGTATCAACAATAGTTTTTATCTTACTACGCATTAAAAATTCAATATATTCATTATTTTTAAGACTTGGTTTATGAGTTTCGATATATCTTAAATAATAATTTTTATCTTGCAAAAGTGAAGAAACAAACATAACTTCAAAACGTTCAACATCCTCGTCATCCTCAAACATTTCTTTTAATTCTTCAAAATGCAAATATCCAAGCTTTTGCAAATCATTTTCAGAAACCTCTACATAATTAATTTCTGATTTTGCAAATAGTTGAGTCATTGCATGAAAATTATCTCTTTTTGCAATAATAATGCAGTCGACTTTATCTTTTTGTCTTATAAATTCTCTAAAATCAATTATCTTAATACCATCTTGATATTGTTTTTCACCAACCTGATATTCTACAAAAAATGCAATTTTCACATCACGTCTTTTTTCATAAATGTATTTTTTGATTTCCAACGCCTCTTTAGATGTGCCATAAATCGCAATGGTATCACGTTTTTTTACATTTGATAATATGTTATATAGCGTAAAATCAAATTTTTTAAACATTAAATCTTTTCCAAAATATTTTTAACAACATTCAAATCTTCAGGAGTAGTAATTTTGATATTATTTTCACTACCCTCTACAATAAATATTTTATCCAAATTGTATCTTACGACCAACCCACAATCATCTGTAAAACTTGCAGAAGAATCCTCTAAAGCCAATTTGTGAGCCTTTTTAATTAATTCAGACTTAAAAGATTGAGGAGTTTGCACTCTTCTCAAATACTTTCTATTAGGTATTTGTGTAATAAATCCATCCTCATCAACCTCAATAATTGTATCAGAAGAATTTATTGCAGTACCCACAGCATTATAAGTTTTTAAAGCTTCAATATTTCTATCGATAATATCTTTATCTACAAATGGTCTTACAGCATCGTGTATCAATACATTTACGCCGTCTTTAACCTCGCTTGTTCCAATATAAGAACTTTCAACTCTCGTTTTTCCACCATTTAAAAGCTTTGAAACTTTTTTATAATTATTCTTTTTTAAGATTTCTTCTGCCAAATCTCTAAATTTTGGATTTGTTACTAAAATAATCTCGTCAATTTTTTCATGATTTTCAAAAGCTTCAATAGAATATTCTAAAATAGTTTTACCATTTAATTCGTAAAACTGTTTAGGAATATTGTGTCCAAATCTTTCGCCACTACCTGATGCAAGAATTAAAGCTACGTTTTTCATCTAATTCAAAAACTCCACTTCACCTGAATCTAAATGATAATATGCTGGAACAATTTTTAGTCCTTTATTTTGAACATAATCTTTTAATAAACCGTCTTTTTCAGTTAATTTGTTAGCATTAATAACAGCGTTATTTTTAATTACGTTTGTCAATTTACAACCGCCTTGTTTTTCTTTTTCATATTGTTTCAAAGCTGGTTTTATTGATTTAATAAGACTATTAATGTATTTTGTTTCATCAACATTATTAACAGTCGCTGTTACGGCACCACAATCCTCGTGACCCATTACAACAACAAGTTTTACACCCAAATGCACAACTGCATATTCCACACTACCAATAACATGATTATCTAAAACATTTCCGGCATTTCTAATTTCGAAAATATCGCCCAAGCCTTGGTCAAAAATGATTTCCGCAGGAACTCTTGAATCAGAGCAAGTAAGAATAGCAACAAAAGGATGTTGACCTTTTACGAGTGCATCTCTTGAATTTTTTGTTTGATGTGGATGGTTTAGATGCATTGTTCTAAAATGCTCATTACCAGTTTTCAAAATCTTCATAGCCTCATCTGCAGAAAGATTTTGAACCTCATGAGCAAAAACACAATTTGCAAACATCAAACAAATTAAAGTTAAAATTATCTTTTTCATATCTTATTTACCTCTTTGCTAGTAATATAGTTATATCACTAACAAACGAGTTTTACCAATATGACTGATAATCAAACATAACATTTATAATATTGCCGTTATAATATTCAGCTCTGCCCCAACTGTTACCCATTTTTAATCTTAAAATTGTATTATTGATTTTAGAAATGTAATCATATTGAGGTTTTAGAACAACTCTTCCGCTATAATCAATAATGCCATATTTGTATGAAGCAGTAGCGTTTTGAGATTGTTGAGAATTTTCACCAGCAGATAATCTAACTCTTAGTAAATAGTTATTAATCTTATCAACAGAATAATATTGTTCATGAGCAATAACATTGCCTCTGTAATCCATCAAGCCAATACTACCTCTTTGAGAAGTAGTACCAGATGCCATTGGAAGATTATCTGAAGAATTAGACTCCCCAGAACTGAATTTTAGCAATCTATCATCAAGTTTTTCAAGATAAGAATAACGGATTGGTAAAATTGTTGCACCGGTAAATGTCATTAAACCATATTTATTATCTTTTTTTACTTTTAATACACCTGATTTTAAACATCTAATTTCTTGGTATTCAAAAGGTAAAATTCCTCGACCGTAACCATTTATTAAACCTACTTTTGAATCATTTTGAGCAATAAATAAATTTGAATTTATTTCATTTAAATAATCATATTCTTGAGTAGAAACTCTTTGTCCATTTGAATTAACAAGATAATATGTCGTAACCATTTTATCTTTTGAAGTTGAATACGTTGAATACCCTGTTCTTTTTCTAACTTGTGCTGAAAAAGCAGATAAATTAACAAATAAAAGACATACTATTAATACTAAAATTTTTTTCTTCATTTTTTCGTCCTAAGAATATTCTTCTTTATTTTTTATCTAAAATCAAACTTATTTTTTTTGAAAAATTGATACCAAAACTAAATCGGCAATTTTTTCATCAGCCCACTTAGGTAATTTTGCTGAAACATGGACTTTTATAGGAGTATTCACTAATAAATCACCCATTTCTATTTCACCCATCCACAAACGATATTTGTTGTTATCTACAGTAACTTTATGTGGAATTTTGTGTATAGAAGTTGCAAAAACAGGATTAAACACTTCGCCCTTTTTTAGTTTATCAACAGGAATTTCTTTTTCACCATTTATAAAATACCATTTTTTATTAATTTTTCCGAAAAAGAAATAATCAGGGTCATTTTCACTCATTTGAAGTTTTGCAATAGCAACATCCTTGTATTTTGGTCTAACAAGCATTTTGCCTCGATAATCAACTATACCAAATTGATTTTTACCAACTCTTGCTTTCATCAAATTTTCATCAATATTTTCCAATTTAGAATAAACAGGTGACACAACTGGAAAAGACAATGCATTTTTCACACCAAACATTTTATCGCATTTAACAATTTGAGAACCTTGATACATACCTTTTTCAACAGTATATACAGGTTTGCAAACTGTTATTTTTTTAGTTTTTGGTGCTCTTGCATCACTTGCTTGAACAGTAAATGCACCCAAAATTAGTAATGTAGTAAATATTTTTTTTATCATAAATTTTTCCTTTTATTCAACTTTATTTAATTCTTTTGCTTCTTGAACTTCTAACTCTTTATCAGCAAAATCGTTAGCTCTCCAACCCTCTTTTAAAATATCAGTTAAAGATGTATAAATAGGTTGAGTGATTTGTTTTCCTGAAAAATCAACTAACGCCCATTTATCATAACGCTTAACACCAATTAAAAAATCATTCACTCTTTGTATTGATAAATAACTAGGTTCAACAATAACTCTTCCTTGGTTTGTAAGTAAACCAAATTTATCAAATTTTCTAACCTTTACTGCAGTTTGAGAAAATCTATAAACTCTGTCATATTTAGGTTCAACAATAGTTTTTGATGGCAAATATGCAAATCCATATTTTTCATTTGATTTTAGCTCATATAAGCTTGAATCAAGTCTTCTAATTTTATCAAATCTCACAGGTACAACCTCTTGAGCATTTGCATTTAAAAGTCCATGTTTTGTGCCAATTCTAGCATCTAAAATTCCATCAATATTACTATTCAATTTGCTTACGTGATCATATTTTGGAGCAACAACAGTTTGACCTAAATAATTTATCAAACCACATTTTCCACCTTGTATAACTCCTAAATATTTGCTATTAACTTTATATAAATAGTCATATTGCAAAGGAATTATAGCTCTGCCTGAATAATCAACTACACCGTATTTTCTATTTTGAACAGCACCTAATCGACCATCATAAAGGTAATACATAAAATCATATTTTAGAGGAATTTTTACTGTATTATCAAAATTTACAAGTCCGTATTTGCCATTTTTTGAAACCAGTACACCGTCTTCTTTCACAAATTTTAAAGTATCATATTGTGGAGAAATGACGTGTTTTTCTTCCATAGCATCATACACACCATATTTACCATTAATTTTAGAAATTTGGTAATTTGAAAAAGATTTATTGTTATTTTCATATTTAATTTTTGCTGGATCTTTATACGCGGGTGCAGAAAGAACTTGAGCACCTACAAGTAAAAAACATATCAAAATTAAAATACTTTTTTTCATAAAACACCCTCTATAGAATAAATTTCTTCTAATCGATTTTTATCATTTAGGTATAAATATCCTATCAAAACTTCAAATGCAGTCGCTTGACGATAATCAGCTTGAATAGCTCTTCTTGAAATTGGAACTTGCAAATTTCTTGCTCTTCTAACCAAATCTTGTTCACTTTCAGTTAAAAAAGGTTCTATCAATCTTAATAATTCAGCTTGATGACCGGCATTTACATATTTAGTTGTAAGCTTGTGCAAATCTTTTGTGTGCGAGGTTTGATAAATAGTTTTTTCTCTAACCTTTAATTCCCAAACTGCATCTCCAAGATGTGCATAATTACGTAAATTTAATTCTTCCATTGTTTAATTTTATCACATTTTTTACTTTTGGCTTGAATTGTTAAAAAATTTATTAGATAATCTCTATATGAAAAGATTTATTTTAACAACATTAATTTTATTTTTAACAGCTGGTTTTTCTTTTGCAGAAAGCTTTAATTCAGATTTATACTTATATTGTCACAATACTGGCTCTGACCAATATAAATATGACGTAATGATGAAACAAGCTCTTATTGTAAATGATTTGCAACTAAATAACGATCAGAAAAAGCAAATGGAAGTTATTTTTAATACGTATGGTTCTGATTACGCAGAACTTCAAGGAAGCTTGAGCGAAAATAAAGAAATTTATTCAAAAATGAAAAAAGATAAAACTTCTTTCAGCACAAAATCTGATCAAAGAAAAAAAATAAGAGATTTAAAAAAAGAAATTAAAAAACTTCAAAAAAGTATGATAAAAGAAACAAAGAAAATTCTTAACCATAAACAAAGAAGTAAATATAATACATTAATTAAAAATGTTTTCTAGAAATAACAAA
>DBIX01000020.1 GCA_002297005.1 Cyanobacteria bacterium UBA791
TACAAATTTATTTTAATTAAAAGAAATTTAAAATGGAACGTAAAATATTATTAATAGACAATGACGAATTCTATATTAATTTTTTAGAAGAACGTTTACGAAAGGAACGTTTTGAAGTTGAAGTGGCAAAAACACCTACTGAAGCTTACGAAAAAATTTATGAAAATGTTCCAGATTTGATTATTTCAGCATACGATACTGATGAGATAAATGCTTGTCAGTTCTGTAAAGTTTTAAAAAAACAAAAACCTTTTAGAAAAATTCCATTTTTAGTGCTTTCTAATAACGAAGTTAAGGATTTAGACAAATATTGGGCACAAAAATGTGAAGTTCAAGATGTTATTTCAAAAGAAACACCTTATGAGGAGATTAGTTTAGAAATTTCCCAATTAATAGATGAATATGAAATGGATGAAGAATCAAAAGAGCAAATTAAAGCTTGTCCTAAGTTTGAAAATTCTATTCAAAGAGAAGTTCTTAATTTAATGAGAGATGATTTAAAAAAATACTCTTTTTTGAATGCTTTTCGTGATATGGTAAATGAATATCATACAGACGAAAAAGCCTTAATCCAAAACACTTTTGAATTGTTGTCAGTATTTTTGGAATATGATTTGGCAGGAATTTTCTTTAACCACGCTCAAGAATCAGGCAAATACATGCTTCATTTTGACGTGAAGAATTGTTCTGTTTCAAACTTTGTGCTTGAAAAAGTTAAAAGAGATTTCTTCGCTAAAATGCCTAATATGAAAGAGTTTACAATCACAAACTTTGGGCATGATATAGTTAACGAAAGTAGTGAAAACTTAGATAAAAGAATTATTTCTGCAAATGAGTTTGAATCTTCTTTGATTCTCCCATTTGAATTTGAAGAAAAACTTATCGGTGGAGTTTGTTTCTATTCTAAAAAAGACCAAGATTTTTCAAAATTCATATTCTATGATATTTTGCAAAACGAGTTAACATCTTTATTTAAAACAAGTTACTTGTTCTCAGGTATTGAGTTCTTATCTGTTACAGATGGTTTAACAGGTTTATCAAACCGACGTCAATTTGATTACTCAATAAATAGAGAATTTAATAAATCTAGAAAATATCCATCAGATTTATGCTTTGCAATTTTGGATATTGACCACTTCAAGAGTGTAAACGATACTTACGGTCACCAATACGGCGACTACGTATTGAAAGAAGTTTCTTCAATTATCAAAAATAGCTTCCGTCGTGCTGATATGATTTATAGATATGGTGGTGAAGAAATTGCTATCATTATGACAGAAACAACTATTCCGTCTGCAGTTACAATGATGGAAAGACTTAGAAAGAAAATCGAAACACACGAATTCTTTTATAATGGTATCCAAATCAATTTGACTGCAAGTATCGGTATTGGTTCAAACTTGGATAAATTAGAAGACGCACATCAAATGATTGAATGTGCCGATAAAGCTTTGTACAAAGCTAAAGAAACTGGTAGAAACAAGGTATTAACATATTCAAATGAAGACGACAATAACTAATTTTATAGACAATTTTGATAAAAAACAAAATCTGTACATGGTTTTCCGTTGTTCAGAAACTAAATATGCTGTAAATATTGATAATGTCTTAGAAGTTATGAAGATGCCTTTGTTAGAGTATCCTAAGAGAATGCCTAACAATTCTATTGGTCTTTTAAAATACGATAATCTTATGATTAACGTATTTGATGTTAGATTTTATTTTGATGCAAATGTTGAAAAATATGACGTTTATACAAAACTAATTATCTTAAAAACTGATGAATCAATTTTCGGTATTGTGGCTGATAATATTGACGACATTATTAGTATTGAAGATTCTAATTTAGATGCGATTCCTTTCACAGAAGAAAAGAATTTAATTGAGGCCTTGTATAAATTTAATGATATTTCAATAAATATTCTTGATGCATATACAATGGAAGATTTGTTGAAAAGTAAGGTTCATGACAAGAAAATTGATGTGAAATCACTTTTTCCAACAGACGAAGAATCGTTACAAAAATTTCAGGCAAGAACAAATTATTTAAAAGAAAAAAGTAATTCTACTGATTTGCAAAGTATTTTCCCAACAGACAAGTTTATTACTTTTACACTAAATGGGGCAAATTATTGTATGGATTTGAAGTTTGTAAAAGAAATTGCAAATAATCCTAAAATTGTTACTCTTCCTGGAACACCAGAATTTGTTGAAGGCTTGATAACAATTAGAGGTAAATTTTATACGATAGTAAACCTTAAAAACTTCTTGGGCTTAAAACAACAAGAGTATAAACATAAGAAAAATATTATTATTGTAAATTCAGAAGAGTTTCAAGTTGGTTTTATAGTAGACGAAATCTTTGAAATTTTTGAATTAACAGAAGAAGAAGTTACAAATAACCAATTCTTGAATGCTGCACCATTTATTTTTAACGAAATTGTTAAAAACGAAAAAATTTATACAATTTTGGATATGCCAGATATTTTGAATAGCGACAAGATTTTAATTGACGAAAAAGAAACAAGTTTTTAGGGTGCTTTAGTATGGAATGTTCGCACTTTCCATACCTTTCATGTCATTCTGAACTTGATTTAGAATCTGACTCATGAGGAATATAGAAATTCAACATTGGTAAGACCCTGAAACGAGTTCAGGGTGACATACTCTCACGTCATTCCGAACTTGTTTCGGAATCTTGACGGTTCGATATTATATCAATTGTACCGTAACAGATGCTTTACATTAAATCACGCTTGTGTGATAATCTTCACGAAAGGTATTTCAATGTCAGATACATACGTTTATTCAATTACACAAGAAAACCCTGAAACAATATACATTAATCTTACGAATAAATGTACAAACAATTGTGTGTTCTGTATTAGAAGAAATGAACATGCAATAAAAGGTGACGATTTATGGTTAAGTAACGAGGATGTTACTTTTGACATGGTTAAATCTCAATTGGAAAAATTTTCTAATTTTAAAGAAGTTGTATTTTGTGGGTACGGCGAACCTACTATCAAATTAGATTTATTAAAAGAAGTTGCAAAATATTTGAAATCTAAATTTGCTGGTATTAGAATAAGATTAAACACAAACGGTCAAGGAAACTTGATTAACAATAAAGACATAATTCCTGAGTTAAAAGGTTTAATTGATGAAATGTCAGTAAGTCTAAACGCAGCAACAAATGAAGATTATATGCTAATAAGCGGATGTAAAAATCCAAAAGCTTATGAAAGTGTAAAAGATTTTATAAAAGAATGTGTAGAAAATAACATTCAAACAACAGCTACTGTAGTAACAGGGTTTGAAGATTACAAGGTTGATGTTGAAGAATGTGAAAAAATTACAAAACAAGCCGGAGCAAAATTTAGAAATAGAGCTTGGCTTAAAGGATACTAAAAATAATTGTTATTAAACATATAAAATATTAAAGGAAGGTAGGACAATATGGCACAATTATTAGACAAAATCATGAGACCAAAATCAATTGCCGTTGTTGGTGCTTCTACAAAAGAACACACAATTGGTTCTGATATCATGAAAAGATTACAAGAATACAACTTCAATGGTAAAATTTTCCCAATCAATCCAAAAGGTGGTATCATTGAGGGCTTACAAGCTTATACAAGCGTAAATGAAGTTCCTGAAGATATTGATTTAGCAATTATCGTTGTTAACTCAAAATTCGTTTTAGGTACAATTGATCAATGTAATGAAAAAGGTATCAAAGGCTTATGTATCATCACAGCTGGCTTCAAAGAAACTGGTAAAGAAGGTGCAGAACTTGAAAAACAATTAACTGAAAAATTAAACGAATATGGCATGAGATGCGTAGGTCCAAACTGCTTAGGTGTTGTAAATACAGACCCTGAAGTTAGAATGGATGGTTGCTTTGCTGAATCACTTCCAGAAAGAGGAAACATTGGTTTCGTTTCTCAATCAGGTGCTTTAGGTGGCGGTATCTTAAACATCTTAAAAGACTTAAACTTAGGTTTTGCTCAATTCATTTCAATCGGTAACCAAGCTGATGTTAACGCAGAAACAGCTATGGAATACTGGGAAAATGAAAAAGACGTAGAACAAATCTTGTTATACATGGAATCAATCCAAAACCCAGCTAACTTCAGAAAATTAGCTACAAGAATTTCTAAGAAAAAACCTATCCTAGCTTTAAAAGCTGGTCGTTCAGCAGCTGGTGCTTCTGCAGCATCTTCTCACACAGGTTCTTTAGCTGGTGCTGATAAAGCAGCTAACGCATTATTAGCTCAATCAGGTGTTATCAGAGAATATTCTTTGAAAAACTTATTCTCAACAGCAAAAGTATTTGCTAACTGTCCAATTCCAAAAGGAAACAGAGTAGCAATTATTACAAATTCAGGTGGTCCTGGTATCATGGCTACAGATGCTATTTGTGAATATGGTATGGAAATTGCTAAAATTACTGATGAAACAAAAGAAAAATTAAGAAGCTTCTTACCAGCAGCAGCATCTGTTAAAAACCCAATCGATATGATTGCATCTGCACCTATCGAACACTACAAAGAAACATTAAAAACAGTTATCGCTGATGAAAATGTTGATATGATTATGGTTATTTACTTACCATTCTTAGGTTTGAAAGATATTGATGTTGCTAAAGCAGTTATGGAAATCAAAGCTCAATATCCAGAAAAACCAGTTATCGGTGTATTCATGACTAAATCAGAATTCTTCACAGCATTATCAGATATGGATGTTAACATGCCATTCTTTATGTATGCAGAAGAAGCAGCTGAAGGGTTCATGAGATTAGACCAACAAAGAAAATGGATTGCAAGACCAGAAGGTAAAATTCCTTGCTACGATGTAGACAGAGAAAGAGCTGAAAAAATCATGTACAATGCATTGAAAGAAGATAGAGCTCAATTAACAACTCGTGAATCTATTGATGTATTAGATGCTTACGGTATCAGAGTATGTAAATCTGGTTTCGCTACAAACGAAGAAGAAGTTGCTCAATTAGGTAACTCAATCGGATACCCAGTTGTTATGAAAATGACTTCTAAAACAACTTCTCACAAAACAGATGTTGGCGGTGTAAGAGTTAACATTCAATCAGAAGAACAATTAAGAGCTGAATACAAAGATTTAATCGCTAAATTAGAAGAAAAAGGTCTTTTAGATGGTCTTGAAGGTGTTATCATCCAAGAAATGGTTAAAGGTAACAGAGAAATGGTTTGCGGTATCGCAACAGACCCTCAATACGGACCAATGATGATGTTCGGTTTAGGTGGTGTATTCATCGAAGTTATGAAAGACGTAACTTTCAGAATTGCTCCATTAACTGACGTTGATGCTGATGAAATGATTAAATCAGTTAAAGCATACAAATTATTACAAGGTGCTAGAGGAACAACACCTGCTCAAATGGATCAAATTCAAGAAACATTGTTGAGATTATCTCAATTAGTTTCTGATTACAAATTCATTGATGAATTAGATATTAACCCATTATTAGTATCTGAAAAAACAGGTGAAGGTATTGCAGTAGACGGACGTATCAAAGTTCGTTTAGAAGAAGCTAAACAAGCACTTGGTTTAACTTGTTGTTCTTGCGGTTGTAACGCATAGTAACGAGTGATAATTTTCAAAAGGGCGAACACATTTTGTGTTCGCCCTTTTATTTTTGATATAAAATAAAATAGGTTGAGGTAGAAACCCAAACATCATTTAATAAAAAGGACGTGCAAAATGACAAAAACAGCAATAATTATTCCTGCAAGATATGGTTCTAGCAGATTAGAGGGTAAACCTTTATTAAAAGTCAACGATAAACCAATTATTCAATGGGTTTATGAAAAAGCAAAATCAGTTGATGATGCAGATGTTGTAATTGTTGCAACTGATGATGAAAGAATTTTTGATGCAGTAAAAGCTTTTGGTGGAGAAGTTGAAATGACATCAACTGAGCACAAATGCGGTAGCGACAGAATTAAAGAGGTTGCTGATAGACATGCTGATTTTGATTATATAATTAATCTTCAAGGCGATGAACCAATGATTAAAAAAGAGATGATAGAGGCGGTAATTGATGGTGTTAAAAACCATAACGCTGATATTTCAACTTTGATTAGACCGATAGAAGACAAAGACGAGGTTGAAAATCCTAATTTGGTAAAATGTGTTGTAGATAACAACGGATTTGCACTATATTTTTCACGTTCAAAAATCCCATTTGAAAGAAAAGAAAATCCAGCACCATTTTACGGACACATTGGTATCTATGGATACACAAAAAAAGCTTTAACTACAATGACAACTTCACCTCAAACTCCGTTAGAAATCGCAGAAAGCTTGGAGCAATTAAGAGCCTTGCAAATGGGTATGAAGATAAAAACTTCTGTTGTTGACTTTGTCCCTGTTGGCATTGATACAAAAGAGGATTTGGAAAAATTCAGACAAATTTTAGAGTCTAAATTATAGAATTTCTCAAACATGTGCTTGCAATTTTGTGTAAATTAGTGTAACATAATGTTATAAAACTATAGAAAAATAAATAAATCGTAATATTTTTCAGTGTTTGTGAACTATTGTATAATTTTGTAAAGTAAGTAAGGAAAAGACTATGACAGAAAATATGGAAATGCCAAGTGAGACAGAAGACCGTCAACGTATCCTTCTAGCTGATGATGAGGCTAGTATCAGACGTATCTTGGAAACACGTCTTAAAATGGCAGGTTATGATGTTTACACTGCACAAGATGGTGAAGAAGCAGTTGCAGCTTTTAATAAATATAATCCTGATTTAGTGGTATTAGATGTAATGATGCCAAAAATGGACGGCTATGGTGTAACTCGTGAAATCAGACGTTCTTCAGATGTTCCAATTATTATATTGACAGCATTGGGTGATGTTTCTGAAAGAATTACTGGTTTGGAATTGGGTGCTGATGACTATGTTATCAAACCTTTCAGTCCTAAAGAGCTTGAAGCAAGGGTTAAAGCTGTATTAAGAAGAACAAATAACCGCGAAATGGTTACTCCTTCAGGCAAAGTTACTAAAAATGTTATAACAACAGGTAATATCAAAATTGATACAGC
>DBIX01000002.1:0-295 GCA_002297005.1 Cyanobacteria bacterium UBA791
TATGAAATATAGTATATCAAGGATAAATTAATTTTATAATATTTTGTATCATGAAATCATGAATAAAGAACAAATTTTGAATAAAATATCTGAGAATATACGTATTGAAAGATTAAAAAAGAGATATTCACAAGAAAAACTTTCTGATATGGCAGATATTACACAAAAATACTTAAATTATATTGAAAATAAAAAAGCAAATCCAAGTATTGTTGTGGTAGTAAAAATTTGTAATGCTTTAGAAATAACATTAAATGATTTATTAAAATAATAATATGTCATGCTGAACTTGTTT
>DBIX01000002.1:332-9798 GCA_002297005.1 Cyanobacteria bacterium UBA791
TGAACTTGTTTCAGCATCTTACAATCTAGGAATAGTTAAATAAAAACGGTACTTTCAAAAATTTTTAGTTATTATTTTTTAAATATATTTTTATAAAATCTGTTTAATCTCAGGATATTTTTAGTATACAAGGCTGGAGAGATGCTGAAACAAGTTCAGCATGACACAAAAGGTATGGTAAAATTGCCATTTTTTTAAAGTATTTTTCTATTCGCAATAAAAAAAAGAGTCCGAAGACTCTTTTTAAAAAACGCGCGAGGCAAGATTCGAACTCGCGACCTTTTGGTTCGTAGCCAAACGCTCTATCCAACTGGGCTACTCGCGCATTTATTCTGTTTTTCGCTTTCTTCCAGTTGGATAGAGCTATTAATTTAACTCTGTTAAACTTTTACTCTAGTCTTTGCCAAATCGTAAAAAATTTAATGGCTCAACTGGGCTACTCACGTATTATTTGAACTTTATTTGACAAGACTCTTGTCTCATCAACAATATTATCTTATCAAATAAAGTTTTTTTATCAAGTTTTTAATTATGTATTAAAAATTCTATCTCCAGCATCACCCATACCAGGAATAATATAGCCTTTTTCATTGATACCTTCATCAACTGTTGCTGTGATGATTTCTACATCTGGATATTTTTCATGAATATTTTTAATACCTTCTGGAGCTGCCATTATACAAATAACCTTAATATTCTCCATTGGAATATTTTTATCTGCATAAAGTTTAATAGCTTCTAATAAAGAATTACCTGTAGCAAGCATTGGGTCTGTAATATAGATATAGAATTTTTCAGGATTTGGAGCTTCCATAGGAACTTTGTTATAATACCAAACTGGTTTCAAAGTCTTTTCATCTCTATACATGCCGATATGTCTAATACATGCTTGAGGTAAAATATCGATTGCTTCATCAGTAAAGATAAGACCAGCTCTTAAAATTGGTGAAATAATGATATTTATATCTTCTTCAACTGTTTTTACTTTTGTTTTTACAACTGGTGTTTCAATTTCTTTTTCTACAAGAGGTAAATTTTTTGCAGCTTCATAAAGTAAAACTCTTGTAATTTTTCTTGTCGCAATTCTTACACCTTGAGAATCAGTATTTTTATCTCTCATTTTGCATAAATTGATAAAAATAACTGGATTTTCAATAATTCTTACATTTTTATCTTCCATTCTATTCTCCTTTTTTATTCTTATTATTGTTTAAATTTTCTAACTTTTTCTGTGTTTGGTCAAGACTTTTATCAAAATCTTTCAAACCTTTCATCATATCTTTATTATTTGTTTTACCTTTAGCGTCAATTTTTGACTTTGAAACTTCGTCACCAAAATATGACATTCTATAAGTAATAGAAGAAATTTTATCAAACATATCGTCAATTAAACTAACAGCATCGCCCAATCTCTTTGGAGCTTGCACAACCAAGTATGCTTCACCTCGTTTAGTATCGTCATTTGGTGGATAAACAACAAGTGATTTTGATCCACCCAAACCGCTAAATTCAACTGTTACGATAGCACCTTTTGGTAATTCTAAGCCTTTTTTATTTAATGTGAACTGTACAAAAACCTCGTTATCGATGATTTTAACTCTATCGACATAACCAACAGGAACGCCCATCATATTAACAGCAGAGCCAACAATAACTCCATCAACATCAGGCATAAAGATTTGATATGTGTTATAAGCTTTATCGTGTTTAGCTTTTATAAACAAAATAACATTTGCTAAAGCTATAAAAATCAAAAACCAAATAGCGAGTTCTATAACCCAATGAAAAGCTTTTTTAGTTTTGACTTTTTTGTTTAACATATTCTTTTAACCTATATTTTTTCTAATTCAGAAACATGTGGTTCAAGAAGTCTTCTTCCTACTTTTTCAAAATAGATTGAACATAATTTCTTGTTACCATAATTAATAACTTTTTCTACGACACCTTCGCCAAATTTAGGGTGTCTAACTCTGTCATTTTTTTCAAAATCAACACTTTTGTTAGACTGTAATTCTGGTTGTGGGAAGACTGGCAAAGATGGTTCTTCCGGAGTATCGTCAATATATTTTGGAATAATTGGCTCAGATGCTTTTTCTTTTGCTTGTTGTTCTTCGACTTCTGCTTGGTGAAGTTCAACATCTAATTCACTAATCATATCCAAATCTTCTTCTGTCAATTCGTCAGAAGGTTGCTCAACATTAATAATTTGTTCTTGTGACTGTGTTGGTGCAACCTCTTGAACCTCTTCAACTACTTGTGGTTGAGGTTCTTTAACTTCTTGAACAGGTCGAGCAGGTTGAACTTGTTGAGGTTGAGGTTCTTCAACTACTACAGGTTCTTCCTTAATTGGTTTAACTTCAACTTTCTCCTCTTTTTTAGGTTTTAGTTGAATATTTTTAAATGCATCTTCAACTGGAGAATTAGAATATAATTTGTCTAATTGCTCTAAATCAAAGCCCTCTAGAACATCTGCTTTTTGAGATGGTTCTTGAGGTTGTTGCATAGCCTGTTGTTGAGGCATTTGCATTTGAGCTTGATTATACATTTGTTGTTGAGGATATTGTTGCATTTGCATTGGTTGCATTGGCATTTGCATATACTGTTGAGGCATGCCTTGTTGTGGCATCATCATTGGATATGGCATTTGCATTTGCATTTGGGGTTGGCAAAAATATGGCTGTTGCATTTGTGCTTGTTGCTGAGCCATTTGTTGCATATAAGCTGGAGAATAATTGTATTGTGGAACTGTATATGGCATCTCCATGCTTTGTCTTTGATTTAATTGTTGCATTTGATTTTGCATCATTTCTTGATTTTCGATTTGATGTTTTTCAATTGCTCTATTTCTTAATCTTTCATCCTGTTGTTTTCCAAGAACTTCGTCATATTGCTTTTGTACAAGTTCTTTCATTCTATCTTTAAAGAACACAGATGTTGCATTTTCAACTGTTTCGTTTGGTTTAATTGTATCGTTAAAAATGCCTTTATCTGTTTTTAAACTACCTATCAATGGTAAATACTGTGTTTCTTGACCATACACAATGTATTCCCATTTAGCCAATTTGCTTAAGAAAGTATTATATGCCTCAAAATCGTCTTGAATTAATGTTGGTGTAAACATTATCATATTCTTAGAGATTTTTTTAAGCTCATTTAGATACTTGTATGAATAAGGAACTGCTGTAACTGTATTAATATTTTTTGTAAAATATAGTTGTTTTAATAATTTTTTATCAGAATTACCATTAGAAATGTTTACGAAAACAATAACTTCCTCGTTCATTTTCGCAATTCTGCTATAAATAAAGGAAATGTACTCTCTTTGTACTTGCTCTTCTACATTTGATAAATCAATAATTGATGTTGAATTTTCTATCAAACTTTTATTCAAATTTAAAAAATCTTTTTTAGATTCTGCTAAAACACCTTTTTCTTGATATTTAATTAACGCATTTTTAATCAAAACTAATTCTAAAATTTTAGAAGATTTGTATTGTTCTTCTAAAATATCAATAAGGCTACTTACAGGAATATACTGATTTTCAATAGTTTTTACGTAATATTGAAGTTCTAAAAATGTTTCTTGAATAATAGCTTTTGATTTTGGAGTTTTGTAATCAATACCTTTTTCAGAAATAAAGCCAAGAGTCTCGTAATTTACAGGTAATTTGAAGTTTTTACCAGCAATTAAAGTACCCTCTGTCTTATCATAAGTACCCATTGTATCAATAATAACAGTTCTTTTATTAAACAACTTAGCTTGGTCGTTTAATTTTCTAACCATTATGTCTTGATTATCTTGATTTTCACAAAGGATTAAAAGTTTATTTTTAATAAAACTAAAATCAAGCTTCAATGGAATATTATCTTGAGCCAATTCGCCAAGAGTAATAGGGTTTTCTCCCTCGAATAATTTAACAATATCAGATAAATTTAAAACGCCGATAACACTATTTGAAGATGGAACTGTACCCTCAAAATTAACAAGATTACCGTCAGGAGTAACATTATAAATAAGTCGAGCAATAGCAATATTACCATGCTTGTTTGCTTCAATGTGCATGATTTGGGCAATATAAGTCTGTCTGGAATCTTTCATCATCAAGAATCCAGCTAAAAACAGTTTTTCATTTTCATCGAAAAACAATTTTACAAGGTTATTTTTAACCTCAAATATTCTCATGTACAGTTCCTTATTTATTAGAATTATTTTAACATGAAAATAAATTTATTTTTTAATCTTTTTATTAATCAACTGAGAAAATTTCTTTAATATCATCCAAAGTCAATGACTTAGTAATATTTCTATCAACAGAAATAACGTTATCAACTAAATCACGTTTAATAGATTTAAGTTTTTGGATTTTTTCTTCAACAGTATTTTTAGTAATAAGTCTATACACAAATACTTTTTTAGTTTGACCAATACGATAAGCACGGTCAGTAGCTTGGTCTTCAACAGCCGGATTCCACCATGGATCGTAGTGAATAACATAATCCGCACCAGTTAAGTTCAAACCAGTACCACCAGCTTTTAAGCTGATTAAGAAAATTGGAATACTTGTTGAAGAATTAAATCTTTCAACCGCACCTTGTCTATCTTTTGTCTTACCAGTCAAGTATTCGTAAGGAATACCAGAACGTTCCAACCAATCTTTAATAATATCTAACATATCAACAAATTGGCTGAATAATAAAATTCTGTGACCCTCTGAAATAATTTGTTCAAGCATACCTTTCAAATGTTCGAACTTACCAGATGGAATCATGCCCTTAACATTTTCTTTGTCGTATAGTCTAGGGTGACAACAGATTTGACGTAATCTAAGTAATGCAGAGAAGATAGATAATCTGCTCTTTTCAAGACCGTTTTGCTCAATAGATTTGAACAATTCTTCTTTTGTACTATCAAGAACATCCAAGTAAAAGTCTTTTTGCTCTGGAGTAAGTTCACAGTATGCAATATTTTCAACTTTATCTGGCAAGTCTTTTGCAACGTCACGCTTCATACGACGTAAGATAAATGGATAAATTTGTAATTTAAGACGTTTTTCAACTGTCTTATCTTGTCTTTCCATAATTGGATTAACATATCTGTAATTAAATTCTGCAACATTAAACAAGAATCCTGGCATTAAGAAGTCAAATACTGACCATAATTCTTCTAATCTGTTTTCGATTGGAGTACCAGAAAGTGCTAATTTGTGTTCTGCTTTTAGTTGTTTAACAGATTGTGCAGTTTGACTCATTGCGTTTTTAATATTTTGAGATTCATCAAGAATGATATATCTAAATTCGTATTTTTGTAATTCTTCAATATCTCTTCTAATCAAAGCATAACTTGTAATTACAACATCGTGTTCAGGAATTTTTTCAAAGAAATTCTTTCTTTCAACACCAGAAAGTTTTAGGCAACTTAAAGTTGGTGCGAATTTTTGAATTTCTGATTCCCAGTTGAACACAACTGATGTTGGACAAACAACAAGAACAGGTTTTTCACCGTCTTCTTCTTTTGCTTTTTGAATTAACGCAAGTGCTTGTAATGTTTTACCAAGACCCATATCATCAGCTAGAATACCATTTAAGCCGTATTTGTACATAAACCATAACCAGCCAAAACCTTTTTGTTGATATTCACGGAATGTAGCATTGATACCTTTTGGTAATTCAACATCGCCACCAGTTGAGAAGGTTGAAATTTGATTCCAAAATTCTTCAAACCTTTTACTCATTACAAGTTCAAAGTTTTGGTTTTTCAATTCTGTAACCAAACCTGCACGATATGTTTTTACAACAAATTCGTTTTCATTGTTTCTATATGCATCAAACGAATTGAAAGATTTCATCATTGCATAAATATTTTCTGCAGGATATTCTACAAAACCTAAACTTCTAATTCGTGCATATTTTTCATTACTTTGAATTGTTTCGTAAATATCGTCAAAGTTGATAACTTCATCGCCAACTTGACCATATAATTTGATAACAAAACTGTCTGTTTCTGTTTCAGAAAAATCAATTTTTGCACACATTCTAAATGGCTCATCGATAATTTTGAAGAAACTCATATCATCTTTTTCTTCAAATACCCAGCCGTCACCAGCCTTGTTCATATAATAATTATAGAAATTAATTGCATCTTCTTTTTCTAAAGCCAAATTGTTTGTTTGCATTGGAACAAATTTACAAGCCAAAAGCATTTGGTATGCTTGGTATTCGTGTTCTAAATTTCTTTTTACCCAATAAATTAAATCTTCTTCAGGTTTTTTAATTGTCACATAAGGTGACTTATCTTGTTTAGAAAATGGAACTCTAACTCCGTCATATTCAAATTCTAAAGAAGCTTTTAATGACTGGTCATAGTCAATACCTAAAGTAACAATTTTTTTAGGTGGACGTTGTTCCAACATCAATTTACTGATGGTATCAGAAATTTCTACATCAATTTGTTCACGTAATTTTGGTAATTCTTCGTAAATAAATTTACCACCCTCAGCATCTTTCAAATCTGTGAATGTTTGTTTGATAAGATTTTGCGGTAAAACATTCATTGATACATTTGTTGGGAAAATTATATTTTTATATCGTCCCCATTTGATTTGACGAGAGAAATATCTAACCTCTTCAAAAGGTATTTCTTCACCAGTATCAGGTCGTTTCCAAGATAGAGCAAGCATAATTGTACCTGCGGTAGAACTGTTTACTGATAAAACAATTCTCCATTCGTCTTTAACAAATTTAAGTCTTTGTTTACTTCTTTCATCAAGAACTTCATCAGCAAGTGCTAATAACGGGAACATTGGTGCAAATTTTGTGATTGGAATATCATACCAACCAGCTTTTTTATCTTGACGAGAAAGTTTTAATAAGTTTTTGAAAATTTCAACCTCTGCAAGTTGAGAATTATTTAATTTGAAATTAGGATCATTTTTTTGAGCTTCCATCAATGCCATAAGAATTGGTTCAATCGCTCTAACAACTTTACCTGTAGAACGTGACATTACAAGAATTGAGAAGAAATTTGGTTTTCTTTTTGGATTAAAGTGAAAAATATAATTACCAGTTGGAGCTTCTGTCAAAGCTGTGTTTTCGTCTGGATAATCAAATTCCATACCAAACTTAGTTTCTAACCAATCTTCATACGCATGGTCATTAATAGCTTTTAGAGCAACAGCAACAGCGTGTTTACACCACTCTTCCTTCAATGGACAGCTACAACGTGCCTCTACTTTATTTTTCTTAAAAATTAAATCAGTACTATAAGCATCTTGGAAATTACCTTTAACTTTTCCTTTATAGAAATTCTTTTCAGGATAAGCTTCAAGTATCATATTGCTAGTATAGTACTCGTAACCTCTTCGCCAGCTACCTGCCGAAGCATTATCTTTTAAAAATTTAAAATTGAATTCAGGATGACTCATTGGATTGTGGAGTATCTCTTTCTTTTACTTCAATAAGGCTATCAATAAACGATTAAAAGTTTATACCTCAAAAATCGTATGTTTATTATTACATGAAAGATTTTAAAGTGCAAGTTATTAATAACATATACCTTTAAAAAAAATATCCTCTATATAGAGGATACCCACATATAAAAAAAATAGTAAAATTTTTACATAAATGAGAGGTTAGGGAGTTATTCGTGGCATACAATTATCGTCAAGAAGATTATAGAGGGTATTATCAACAAAGAAATGGTTACGCTAGAAGCAACCAATCTAATGTTGTTAGAAATTACACTCAAACTCCTATTAGAAAACATCAACAAACACCTCTTCAAAGACCTGTTCCAACTAAGGTTAGAAGAAAAAAAGTTGCAAAAAAACAAAATACTTTCAAAGCTTTAATAGCAAACACTATTTTGTTAAGTTTATTAGGTTTGTTAGGATATTTTGTTCTTCCAACTGGTTTTAATGATATTACAAAACCGTTATTCTTAGGCACAAATAATAAAAATATAACTTTCAATGCAAAAGAAATTTTGTACCCAACATTGAATTACATGTCAAATGATTGGTATATGGGAAGCAGATTTTTAGCTAAAGCCAATACTGAAAAACCGCAAATGGCATCTATTTTTACAACTTCAAGAATGAAACCTCTTGAAGATAAATTGACAACTTTAATGAAAGCTTATCCTACAATCAAACCTGCAATTTACGTTTGGGATTATGATACAGGAAACTATGTAGATATTAACGGTGACAAAGTTTATTCTGCAGCAAGTATTATTAAAATTCCTGTTTTAATTCAATTATTTAAACAAATTGAAGCTAATCAAATTCAATTATTTGATAAAATGGAACTTACTGAATACAACAAAGCAAGTGGCTCAGGCTCAATGCAATACTACAAGACTGGTTCAGAATATACATTTGATTACCTTGCAAAAGTTATGATTCAAGATTCAGATAATTCTGCAACTAATATGATTATGTCTAAAGTTGGTTCAATGACTGGTGTAAATAGAGCTATTAGAAATTGGGGCTTGAAAAAAACACACGTTGAAACTTGGTTACCTGATTTAACTGGTACAAATTATACAACAGCAAAAGACTTAACAACAATGTTGTATAACCTTGATAACCCAAGTTTCTTAAACATCAGCTCAAGAGAATATATCGTTGATTATATGAGTCACGTTAAAAATAATAGACTTATCCAAGCTGGTTTGGGTAAAGATGCATTGTTCGTACACAAAACAGGCGACATCGGAACAATGTTAGGTGATGCAGGTATTGTATATATGCCAAATAATAAAAAATATGCAGTTGTTATCTTAGCAAATAGACCTTATAACTCACCTCAAGGCGTAAACTTTATTAAAAATGCATCTAAAATTATTTATGATTACATGTTAACAGTAAAATAATAAATTATTAACTTGATAAGACTATTCAAAGTTATTGGAAAATTTTGGATTGTTTCGCTATTGCTATCTTGAAATTTCTTTGTGCTCGTTGCTGTCATTGACTCCACTTCGTTGCCGTCAATTTCGCACTCGTTTACCCAGTTTCGCTACGCTCACTAGTCCGAATTTTTGCTCGCAATGACAAGTTATGTCATCCTGAACTTGTTTCAGGATCTTACCAGCATTAAATTTAGCCATTCCCCATTGGTAAGATGCTGAACATACTAGACCAAATTCATATTCACCAAGCACGCTTCAGCATGACATGAAAGGTATGGCAAAGGTTGCTTATCTGATTTTTACCCTTTGGATTGCTTCGCTATCGCTCGCAATGACATGAAGCACTCAAACTCAACAATATCTTAAAAGGCAATAAATTTTCAGAAAAATACTTTATATAAGTAAGGAAAATTATATTTATTATTTATACATTTTTTAGCGTTCAGTAAAAAGCTGATTGCCATTGCATTTTGGGCATTTTGTTAAGAAATGTGTAGTTTTATGCAACAAAAAAGGCAATTTCTTAAACTTAGTTTACTTTATATAAGAGTAAGA
>DBIX01000049.1 GCA_002297005.1 Cyanobacteria bacterium UBA791
TTGGCAAGCAACCTAAACCCCAAACTGTATCTGTCACAAATGCGATAACACCGTCGTTTTCAAGTATATTTTTAATTTTTTGAGTATCCATTATTTCTTAAATCTTTCTACTACTCTTTTTGTTAATTCACTTGCATATTCCATTTTGAACAATAGGTTCAAACCTACGTATAAAACCAAACATAGCGTTCCAATTACGGCAATTTTTGTGAATTCGTAAGTGTATTTTGGTAATTGTTTTGATAAATCTAATAAACTTATTTCCATAAAACTTGAAACGATATAGCAAATTACGAATGTAATTACGGCTGCTAATGTCATTTTAAGGAAGTTTACAAACAAATCTTTGTAGTTAAGTTTGATTTTTCTGCTGATTAAAATACCCAACATTATTGCGTTAAATAGAGTTACAAGAGAGGTTGAAAGTGTGATACCGCCAATACCTAGAGCTAATTTTTTCACTAACAAATAGTTTAAAAATACTTTCAAAACGATTGATGAAAAAGCGATTGCAAAAGGTGTTGCGGAATCGTTAAATGAGTAATAAACTCTTGTGATTGAATCTCTGAAAACGTAAGGTAATATTGAGAAAGATAAGAACCAAAGTGCTTGAGTTACCATAAATGTTGCATTATCGTTGAATGCACCACGTTCAAACACAATTCTTATACCGTCCATGCCTAATAATAAAATTCCGATAATGATAGGAAATGCAGCGAATAAAAGTACGCCAACACCCTTGTTGAAATAAGTTCTAATTCCGTCAAAATCTTTTTCTCCAGCTAATTTTGAGAAAAGAGGGAATAATGGAACTAAGAATGCTGTAACTAAAATTCCAACAGGGAATTGAAAAACTCTGTTTGCAAATCCAATTGCTGTCCAAGCACCTTCTTTTAAGCAAGAGGCGAAGAACATATCAATATAAATATGAATTTGTCCGATTGTAGAGCTTAAAATCGCAGGGAATAAAAGCTCTAAAATACTGTTGAAATTGGCGTTATTTACAAAATCAAAGTTCGGTCTGATTTTGTAACCTAACTGTCTTACTCTTGGCATTTGCAATAATAATTGGCATAAAGCACCGACTATTGTTGCACTTGCAAGAACTACACCTGTTTTATCTCCGCCTGTAATCATTAATGCGCCGATAATTACAACGCTTACAACGATTGGTGAAAGACTTGGTAAAATAAATTCTTTGTAACTAATCAAGATGCCGTAATAAATACCGATTAAACCGCCGATAATTAGTGACGGACACATAATTCTCAAATGTGTACTTGCTAAATCTACAAGTTGTGCATTGCCGTCAGAGATAATCAACGACATTATTTGATGTGAAAATACAAAGAAAATTATCGTTAAAATTGTGAAAAATATGAAACTTGCAGTTAAAAAAGTATTGAATAATTTTTCTGCAACTTCAGGTGGTTTTTCTTTTAAATTTGGTACAATTTTTGTAAATACAGCAACTGTTGCACTATGGAAAGGTCCACCAATTCCGCCTAAAAGGATTACCGCAAGGGCTGGAATTTGGTATGCGTAAAAATATGCGTCAGATACAACTGATGCACCGTAATAGTTTGCGATAATTACGTCTCGTAAAAAGCCTACGAGTTTACTTATTACTGTAACTACGGCGATAAGCCATGCCGCTTTTAAGATAGTTGTTGTTTTTCCTTCGTTAGAAGCCGAACTTGTCTGCATTTGGGTTTACCGTTTCTATATACAATCTTGCTGCCTTCATTGAGCCTTCATCTAAAGGATAGCAAAAAGTAATTACATTTTCACCTTTTTTTACTAAATATGAAATATCAATTTTAATCGGCGCTCTGAAATTTGAAATCCCTTGAGTTAGCGGAATAGAAGTTTCTCTACCGTTTACGATTAAATTAATTTTTGACAAATTAAATTTGTTATCAATAATCAAATTTGCTGTTTTGTGTTCTAAATATATTTTTTGAGTTACTTTTTGTTGAGTTTGGTATGATGAAACAATTACAGGGATTGTCGTTAAAGAAATTCCTGTGTAATAGTGTTTCAAGATTTTATCGTAAGGCATTTTTAATTCTTTGCCCATGAAACCTGCACCATATTGGCTCATTCCAACACCATGACCAAAACCACCGCCGTAGGCAATAACTTTTGTTTCGCCTGTTTCTTCGTCATTTACAAAGTCAAAAACAATGTTTGCGCTAGGAAGTGAGATGTTATTCTTTTGGAAAACTCGTCTGATAACAAGTTCCTTTTGAACATCGAAAGTTCCTTTTGTAGTCTTAATTTCAACATCAATTAATTTGCCAGATTCACCTCTGCTAATTGGTTTTATTGAAACTAATTCGCCGAAATCTTCTGATTTCATTAATTTTGGAAATACAAAACCTGTTTTTGATTGTGCTACAAGTGTTTTAGACAAAATCTCTTGCAATTCTTCTTTTGTCCATTCCTTTTGCCAACGATAGTATGGTGAACGAACATCGTAAGAATCAGGTTTGTTCATATAAAAATCACGAACTTGTTCCTCTGTTACAAGTGGTGGTTGAGTTAACATATCAGCTTTTGCAACTAGATAAGGTTTTGAGCTTGAAGGGAATTTTTTGTTAGCTGGGTCAGAAAAAGCGTTTGCAAAACTTTCTGTGTAACCTCCAGCAGTAGAGCTGTATTGAGCTAAAATTAAATTCCAATTATAAAGAGCAATTATGCCTTCTGTTTCTTCAACTGCTCTATTTGAAAGGTTATCCTCTGTGTTTGCACCAAAATATACTTGACTTGCAACCGAATCAACTACATCATATTCTTTTACAAGTCTAGTTCTTGGACTTAGAACATAGTTTCTTGCTGCAACTGCTTGAGCTTTAAGAGCTTCTATACCGAAACTTACAGGCATTTCGTTTGGAACAACACCCTTTAAATAGTCTTGAATATCTAAAACATTCACTAAATAGAATAAATTTGTTGTGTTAGGTTTTTTGACGATTTCAAAAGAGGTTCTATAAAGGGCTTGACGACCTTTTCTTTTCAATCCGTCTACACCTAAAAATCCGTTAGGACATTCTAGAGTAAGTGTTTCTGGAGTAGTGAAGGTTTCCTCGCCAACATTGATTGTGAAGGTTTCATCTTTTAATGAAACTAAAATATTAGTCTCAGCGGGTACTGTTGTAATCAATTTTGACGTGTTTTTTTCATAAATTTGTACGTCAGATGTGCCAAAAAGTGTTATTTTTTGATAATTAAAGG
>DBIX01000063.1 GCA_002297005.1 Cyanobacteria bacterium UBA791
GTCAAAAAGCTAAAGTTTATCATGGTTTTAGCCGAATAAATAATTGTTAGGGAAATAAAAAATAAGGTATCGTTAATATGGGTTTAGCAGCAACACAAACAAGATTTTTACAATTAACAGCTAGAAAATCAAACGTTGAATACAAAGGTCAACAAATCAACCAACAAAGAACTGTATTGTCAAACAAATCAGCTAATGCTTACCAATCAATGTTAACTTTACAAGTTCCTACACCACCATCTTCATCAGATTTCATCAAAATCCAATATCAATATGTTGATGCAAATGGTGCAACATGGCAAACAACAAGCTACGATGCTAACACTTCAAATATGACAGTAAGAAACGTAGCAACAGGCGAAGTTAAAAACAACGTAAACTTAGGTGCATTTGCAAAAGACGATGTAACTGGTAGATATACAAAAGCTGGTGAAACAGTATTAACTCCAGTAGAAGTTGTAGACAATGCAGCTTACGATGATGCTTATAACCAATACACATATAAACAATACTTATATGAACAAGAATTACAAGTTATCAATGCTCAAACATCAATTATCCAACAACAAGATAAAGAATTAGAATTACAATTAAATCAATTGGATACAGAACAAAACGAAATCAAAACTGAATTAGACGCATTAGATAAAGTATTAGGCGATAACGTTGAAGGTTCTTTCAAAACTTTCGGAGGTTAGAAAGCGTAAGCCGGTGTGCAGTCTGAAAAGACTTGCAGAAGTGCAAGGCTTTGGAAGACGAAACACTACGATAGCGACGTAGGATTGCAGGACGAAGTCCGAAACCCACAGGAGCAAAAGGCTAGCGAACGAGCAAGACAACCACAGACTCGAAACCCACAGGAGCTAAAACCTAAACCAAATCCCTAAAACAAAAACTTATTTATTACCCTACCTTTCCCTATACAAATTTTACCGGTGATACCCTCACCGGTTTTTTATTGAATAAAATAAATTTACAAACGAAGACTAGTTTTCAACGGCTTTTTGGTCTTTTTTAATAAATTCGCATTGTGATTCAAGGCGTTTATCTTCCATTTTATCAATAAGTTCTTGAATATCCTTAATTTTATTCAATTCAAAACTTACTTCTGCAAGCAAAACGCAGTCATTACAAAGTCTATATTCGCCATATCTAATAGAACCTGCTAGACTTTTATATTCGCCACAAGCTGCACACGTAAAATATTCATCTGCACAATCAGGGTTTTCTTCTATATCGTCTGCAACCATTTGTTCGCAAACTTTTTGCATCTCTTCTATAACTTCTTTTTCTGTTTTCATTTATTTCTAATCCTTATTTTCAACTTTATCTAGCATTTGTTTAACAGCACTTGAAAGTCCGTCAAATATAGCTTTTGTAATAATACTATGACCAACGTTTACAAATTTAACCGTTGGAATTTCTCTCACAAGTTCCATTGAGCGATAATTTATACCACCTGAAATATTAACTTCCATACCCATAGTTCTTGCATAAACTACAGCCTCTTTTAAAGTAATAAATTCAGAGGTATCAATTGGATTTTGTGCAAATGTTTCTGAGAATTTTGTTGCATTAATTTCAACACACTTAGCACCAGCTTTATAAGCAGCAGTTATTTGACCCAATTTTGGTTCAACAAACACACCAGCATTTATTCCCTCATAAAGTAAAGGTACTAAAAATTCATTAACTTTTTCCACATTTTTTTCTACGTTATAACCAATTTTTGTATCGTTATATCCCATTTTTTCAGGAACAAGAAATACCATATCAGGTTTAACCTCTATTGCAAGTTGTTGGGCTTTTTCGTTCATTTCAATCATCATCATCAACGGACATTTCAAAGCTCTTTTCATAGATAGAATATCTGATTTAGTAACATTAAAATCAAATCCATCATAATAAACAGAAATACCTTGAGCACCAGCGTGTTCGCAAAGTCTAGAGGTTCTGATTAAATCAGGTTCAGCCCCGCCAATTGCATTTCTTAAACTTGCTATATAATTTATATTTATACCTAATTTCATTATTTTCCTCGTTTATTCATTTCTAAAAGAACAGTATAAGTAGGCAAAATAGTAATGCCACTACCAACTTCAGTCTTTGTAGAAATGTATTCTATTGCCTCTTTTAAAGGCGTTATAACTTTAATTTTATCTTCAGGGACACCGGCATATTTCAATCTTAAAGCCATATCGTTAGCTCTAATTCCTGAAACAATAATATCTTTTTGAATATCAGCAAGAGCCTCAAATTCTGCATCCCATAGCCAAGAAACATCACGACCATCTGCATAATTATCATTTATTGCTATCAAAAGATTTGAATCCTTATTAACTGTTTTCAAAACTTCACTTGCACCAGTAGGGTTTTTGATAAGCTGAATTAATGTGTCGTGACCATTAAGAACAGTTTTTTCAGCTCTTCCAAAAATAGTTTTATAACCTGACAAAGCTTTTTGAATACTTTCCGTATCAATACCATTTTCAAGACAAAGTGCAATCGCTCCAAGTGCATTATACGCATTGTATAAACCTATTGAATTAAATTCAAAATTATAAACTTTATTTTCATGTTTAATTTCTAAACCAATTTTGTCATCATAAATAGTTGCCTTAGCATTATATTGAGGTTGAGGTCTAGAATATCCGCAATCGCAATAATAATGTCCCTCATGAGCAAAAAATCTTTTATTGTATTTCAAAACATTTCCACATTTACAATGGAATAATTCTGATGGAGCTTTTGATGTGTATGTTTCACTAGCAAACTCTACATCTTCAAACCCAAAATAAACGGTATTGTGATTTGTATTAAAATTTGCAACCAATGGATCATCAGCATTTAAAATTAGTTTCAAATCTGGATTTTTATCTATAGCTTCTTGAATTTTTTTAGCTGTTGTATCAAGTTCCCCATATCTGTCAAGTTGGTCACGGAAAAGATTTGTAACTAAAAGATAATCAGCCTTTATAAAATCATATAACTTTGATAAATAGGCTTCATCAGATTCAAAAACAGCACAGTCAAATCTTTTGAAAGGTCGAATAGTTCTTGCACAAACATTCACAATACCTGTCAACATATTTGCACCCTTTGCATTATGAACAGGCGTTTTGGCAGCATTTTCTAGGATTTGTGTAATTATACTTGAAGTCGTAGTTTTGCCATTTGTACCAGTAACAGTAATAATTTCTCCGTTAATATATTTTTGACAATCTTTTAAAAAGTCAGGATAAAATTTTAAAATCATTAAACCTACAAAAGATGTTCCAGACGAACGATTTAAGACTTTTATCGCCAAAGAAACAAGTCTTGCTAATAATAAAGTTAAATAAAATTTTAAACGACTCATAATTTACTCTCTTGGGTATTTATTTTTTTTGACCTTTACACTATAATCTAATCATAATACAAAATACGAAATATAAAAATGATTTATTTAATTTATGCAACAATCACAATCGAAATAATCTTAGCAGTATTGGCGATAATAGGTATCGTCAAATTTAACAATAAGATAAATCTTATCAACGATACGATTTTAGAAAACAGATACAAGATTACACAATTTGCAGAAAACATACAAACACAAGTTTACGAAACCTGTGAAGCCCTAAAAATTTGTGGTAAAAAAATTGTTGATAAGAAAAAAACTATGGTTCATAACTTGATAAAAAACTTAATTTTAAGCATAGGATTAATGTTTTTATCAAAGAAATATAAAAAACAAGTTTTGTACATAGAATTAGCCCTAATAGCCTATGAAACGTATAAAAATAGTCTTAAGGTATAACTTGTATAAAAATTTAAAGCATGATAATATTTAGAAAAATAAAATGAAAGTCGAGGTATAACAATGTGCAGAAAGAATGATTCATTATGTTTCGGACTTGGCTTGATGGCAGGCGTAGTTGGTGGCATTATTGCTGCTGTATTATACGCACCAAAATCAGGTGAAGAATCAAGAAAAGAAGTAAAAGAAGCTATCACAACATTTGTAGAAAACCAAGCTCCAAATGTTCAAGAAGCTAAAAAACAAGCAAGTGAAGCTTTAGACGTATTCAAATATAAAATTGAACAAGTTTACCAAAGAATTAACAACTCTTTAAAAAACAGAAAAATGAAAAAAGCTAAAGAACTTGAAGGTTTAAATTACGATTTTACAATGTAGTAAAGGAAAATAAATGTCAGAAACAGCTTTATTAAACAACGGTCTAACATTTTTAGTATACACAACAGGTATTGTCTTAATTCTTGTAAGCGTATTTTTGATAAAACTTTTAATCGATTTATCAAGATTTACAAAGAACTTGGACTCAACACTTGATATGGTAAAAACTGAATTAGAACCAACAATACAAGAAATCAAAGCGTCATTGAAATCAATTAACGCATTTGTAAAATCAGCAGACCAAAGAGTAGACTCTTTCAAAAGAGCCTTTACTGATTCGTTCGGATTTGGCATAAGTGCCGTATCAAAATTAAAGAATGCATCAGGAGCATTAATATCAGGGGCAGTAAAAGGTTTTACAACCGTATACAAAATGTTCTCTAAATAAGAAAAGCCGTCACTTATACTAAAATGTTTGGGTGAGGGTTGATAACAAAATTAAAAGAAAGGAAATTAAACTATGTCAGTAGGTAAATTTTTAGGCGGATTTGTAGTAGGTGCAGCTTTAGGTGCAGTAGCAGGTTTGTTATTAGCTCCAAAATCAGGTGCTGAAACAAGAGAAATGCTTTCAGATACAGCAAAAGACGTAATGGAAAAAACAGATAAAACTGTAAAAGAAATTCAATCAAAAGCAGAAGAAATCGTATCTGATATGCAACAAAAAGGCGATGCTATTATGGGTAAAATCCAAGATATGATTAACTCAAAAAAAGAAGAAATGAGCAATAATCAATAATAGCAGATATAATGTTTTAAATTGTAAAAAGTAGGCTACAAAGCCTACTTTTTTTGCTTAAAATGCTTGCTACTAAAAAATGTTTAAGATAAAATAAAAGCAAGATTTATAGATGAAACAAAAGGCTGCATTTATAAAGACGTTAAAACAGCCAAGAAAGAGGAAAAAATGGTAGAATCAAAGAAAACTCAACTAGAAGTTGGTGGAAAAATTGTTGAAGTTGAAACTGGTAAATACGCAAACTCAGCAACTTCATCAGTAACCGTTAGATGCGGTGATACAATGTTATTCGTACATTGTTGCGTAAGCAAAGAACCAAGAGTTGGTATTGATTTCTTCCCATTGTTAATTGACTACGAAGAAAGAATGTCATCAATAGGAAGAATTCCAGGCGGATATAACAGAAGTGAAGGTAAAGCATCTGACAAAGCTATCTTAGTTTCAAGACTTATCGATAGACCAATCAGACCTTTATTCCCAAAAGGATACAGAAATGATATTCAAATCGTAGCTCAATTATTCAGCTATGACCAAGAAAACCAACCTGATACATTAGCTATGTTAGGTGCATCTTATGCATTAATGTTATCAGGAGCACCATTCGAAGGACCTATTGGTGCAGTTAGAGTTGGTAGAGATGAAAACGGCAATATGATTGCTAACCCAACTCACCAACAAGCTGAAAAATCAGACTTAGACATCGTTGTAGCTGGTACTCACGATTCTGTAATCATGGTTGAAGCTGGTTGTAAATTCGTTACAGAAGACGATATTATGAACGCTGTTGAATTTGCACAAGTTGAAATCAAAAAACAATGCGAAGCTCAAGTAGCATTTGCTCAAGAATGTGGCGTTGTTAAAGAAGAATTCGTAAACCCTTACGATACAACAGAAATTAAAAATATTATCCAAGAAGTTGCTGGCGACATGATTTATGATGCTTACCACAACTTTGACAGAGCATACAGACAAAACAAATTAGAAGAAGCTAAAAAATTAGTTAAAGAAAGAATTGAAGCATTACCTGAAGATCACCAAATCCACGTAATGATGGAAGAAACTGGTATCGACTTTATCGCAGAAGAATTCAAAGCTGCAGAAAAGAAAGTAATGCGTGCAATGATTGTTAACGAAGGCGTTAGAGCTGATGGAAGAAACCCTCACGAAGTTCGTCCAATCTGGTGCGAAGTTGGTGTTATTCCAAGAGCTCACGGTTCAGCAGTATTCACAAGAGGTCAAACTCAAGTATTATCAGTAGCTACATTAGCTGGTCCTGGTATGAAACAAGAGTTAGACGGTGTTGATCCTCAAACAGAAAAAACTTACATGCACAAATATATCTTCCCAGGATTCTCAGTTGGTGAAGTTAAAGCATTGAGAGGACCAGGAAGACGTGAAGTTGGTCACGGTAACTTAGCAGAAAGAGCTAACGTTCCTGCACTTCCAAGCCAAGAAGAGTTTGGTTATACAATCAGAGTAACATCTGACGTATTAGAATCAAATGGTTCAACTTCAATGGCATCAACTTGCGGTTCTTCAATGGCATTGATGAACGCTGGTGTTCCTGTTAAATGTATGATTGGTGGTGTTGCAATGGGTATGATTACAGAACCTGACCATGAACCAGTTGTACTAACAGATATTCAAGGTATTGAAGACTTCTTAGGTGATATGGACTTCAAAGTTACTGGTAACGACGAAGCTATCACAGCTCTTCAAATGGATATGAAAGCTAAAGGTATTTCAAACGATACATTAAGAAGAGCTTTACAACAAGCTAAAGAAGGTAGATTACATATCTTAAGCAAAATGAGAGAAGCAATCACAGAACCAGCTAAAGAAATGTCACCATTTGCACCAAGCATCACAACATTAACTATTCCACAATCAGACATCGGAACAGTTATCGGACCTGGTGGTAAACAAATCAGAGCTATCATCGATGCTTCAGGTGCCGAAATCGATATTCAAGACACAGGTGTTGTTACAATCACATCTAACGACCAAGAAGGTGCTAAGATCGCAATCAAAATGATTAAAGATTTAACTTTCAAACCTGAAGAAGGTATGATTTTAAAAGGAAAAGTTGTAAGAATTATTCCTATCGGTGCTTTCGTTGAATTAGGTGGCGGTAAAGATGGTATGATTCACATTTCTCAAATCTGCAAAGAAAGAATTGAAACTATCGAACCTCACGTAAACATCGGTGACGAAGTTATCGTTAAAATCATCAAAATCGATGACAGAGGCAGAGTTAACCTAACATTAAAAGGTGTAACTGACGAAGAAAAAGCTAAATTCGAAGCTGAAAATAATTAATTTTGATTATTAAATAATGAAAAAGAGGTACTTGATAAAATTCAAATACCTCTTTTTTTATACAAAATAACAAATAAAAAAGCCTTGAAAGATTTTCAAGGCTTTTTGTATTAATAAACTAATTTCTATATTAAGCTTTTTGAGATAATAAGTTTTGTGCTTGAATCATTTTTGAACTTAATGTTGTCATTTGTTGTTGACAAGTTTGTTGAGTTAATGAAGCTTGGTCAATTTTTGATTTTAATTTATCAGAAGATGCTTGTTTTTCTGTAAGAGTTGTAACGATGTCTTCTAAAGCAGCTCTTAATTCAGTTAATTCTTGGCTTTGTGGGTTAGCTTTTAAAGCTTGTTGTTCAGCTCTTGCTTCAGCATTCTCTGCGATTTTAGCTTTTGCTGTATTTTGAACTGAGTTATCAGCAGATTCTTCTTGTTCTTTTAATGCAGTAAACTCATCTTGTAATTTTTCTTTTTGAGCTTTTGCTTTTTCGATAGCTTGTTTAGCTGCATTTCTTGTTTCTGTATCAGGAACTTGTTTTGTTGTTACGTTACCCATTGCATCTGTTGATTGAACAGTTTTCATAGCTTGTAATTTTGGTGTAGCGTCAGTAATGATTTGATCTTGAGCTTTTAAATCAGTATCTAATTTTGTTTTTGCATCAGAAACTTTCTTTTGGCTTGCAGAAATTGTTTCGTTTTGAGTTTTATCATCCGCATCTAATTCACCGATTTTTGTATCAGCTGATTTGATAATTGCATCTTTTGCATCATCAACTGCTTTTTGTTGAGAAGTTTGAGTTGATTTTAATTCTGCAATTTCAGCATCTACTGAAGTTTTTTCTGCTCTTGCACTATTGATAACTGATGTTTGTTCAGCATAAGTAGAAGATAATTTACTTCTATCAGCTTGAGCTTTTGAAAGTTCAGAATTTAAAGTTGCAACAGCTTTTTCGTTACCACCTTTTTTATCAAATTTAGCAATTGCACTATCTAAATCGCTTGAAAGGTCTAAACTTTTAATAGTGTTACCTACAGCTTGTTGCATAGTTCTTTGTTGAGTAGCAGCAGAATTAGCGTTACCAGTAGCTTGAGAATTAGATTTTGCAAATATGTTGTTTCCACCAGCAATTGCAGTACCGCCTAATAAACTACCTAAAGTGCCCGCTACTTGACCAATTGTTTGAATTGTTGCAATTGTTTTTGCAGCTTTAACAGCTTTATTATATTCTTTCATGTAAGCATCAGCATTAAATACTGTAGATGATGACTCACCATAAGAAATTTTTGTATCTGTATCAGCAGCTTTTGATGTAGCATCTGCCCAAACACTGTTAACAGCTGCTGTTTCGTATCCTGCATTAACTACTGCTTGTTTTACAGCAGTATTTTTATCTGTAATTCCTTGATCTTTCGCTAATTTATGGTATTTTTGGATTGAATCAAATGCCATCTTTTACTCCACGTAACTAAATACATTCTACATTACACATATATATAAAGTATTTTTATAAGGCTCGATTTCAGCGAAACCCTTATCCCATCATGGTTTAAAAGGGGTTGTAACCCTGAAATAGCGTGAACATGAACACAAAAACAAATTTTACAAAAGTTTACAAAAAAGTAACATATTTGTGTACTTTTATTAAGCAAACACAATTATATTCATGATTCCCTGTACTTTAATAAAATATTTTTTTCATAAAAAATTGCTACGGTTTTTATAAATTATTAAGAAATATTACAAACATAAAACAGAAATTTTGACTTTCAAAAAATGATTCTTAAAAAGAATGTGTAACGGAGTTTAACAAAGGAGAAAAGAGTTTATGACATTTATCAACCCAATTATGAGCTATTCTCAAGGCATCTATGGTGGCATCAAAACAAACAAAAAAGAAAACACAGCCGACAGCAAAGCTTCAACAAATGCTAAAGAGAATATGGCTCTAACTGAACCAAAAAGACAAGTAAGTGCAGATGAAATCTTCCAATACATGTCTTCATCATACGCCCAAGTAAAACCATCAAAAGACGTTAAAGTATCTAAATACGTTTCAAGCGAAAGTCAAGACAGAATCCAACGAACAGTAAATCAATTCAACAATTTATTCAACAAAACCTTGAATATTATTAGAAACGAATTTGGTGACATCTTATCTGACGACGCTATGAATACTTTAACACTACAATTATTGACGTAAGCCAATATATATAGTCATAAATTCACATTTACTCCAATCTTAGCCGAGCGAAAGCTCGGCTTTTATTTTTGTAAAGAAAGAGGGCTTTGCCGTTGGCAAAGCCCTCTCTAAATAAAGTTGCGACTTTGAGCAACACAAAATTAATACAATGAAATAATCTTATTAATACCCTCTTGAGCAAGGTTAAAGATTTCATCCATTTGTTGTTTTGTTAAAGTATGACCCTCTGCAGTTGTTTGAAATTCTACGATATTACCACTTTTTGTAAGTACAATATTTGAATCAACATCTGCGTGAGAATCTTCTTCGTATTCAAGATCCAATCTTATTTCACCCTCAACAATACCAGCAGAAACAGCTGCCAAAGGTTCTCTAATTGGATTTTCTGTTAATGTACCATCTGCTAAAAGTTTTTTAATAGCATCTTGCATAGCAACAAAGCCACCACAAATACTTGCACATCTAGTACCACCATCAGCTTGAATAACATCTGCATCAATAGTAATTGTAACATCAGTCATTTTTTCTAAATCAACACAAGCTCTCAAGCTTCTACCTATTAGTCTTTGGATTTCATGAGTACGACCAGAAACCTTTGAACGTTCTCTAGCAACTCTTGTATTTGTTGATGCAGGAAGAAGAGAGTATTCAGCAGTTACCCAACCTCTTTTATCTTCTTTGTCCATCCATTTTGGTTTACCAACTTCAACTGATGCAGTTGTAATAACTTTTGTATCACCAAATTCAACTAAAACTGAACCTAGTGCGTTTTTAGTATAGTTGTGAGTAAATTTAACCTCTCTCAATTCGTTGTTTTTTCTATTTTTTCTCATAATTTATTCCTTTTCCCATGTATATATCTGACCACAATACTTGCAAACAGCGTGTTCATTCATAAAAGTTAAGTCAGGAATGAACGTATAATCACCAACTGTTATTTCGATTTTGTTATTTTCGTTGTAAACCATCGAATATGTTTTTTCCTTGTCATAATCCTTTGAAAACATAAGTTCAAATTTATCAACGTGATTACAATTTTTACATCTGAACATCTAATTTACTTTTCTTTTTAAATTTTGCTAAATATTTTTTGTTTAAATCCTTGTACATCAAATAACAAGCTAAACTTCTAATTGGAAGAAGATATGCTGATACAATCCAACCTATTACGGCTAGAACAATCATTTTAGACAAATCTAAAATACTTAACGGAGCTTGATTTACAGTTGTTAAAAGCTCATTGAATTTGTCTAAATATATTTGAGTATGCAACGCAACAATATTTTGTATTAAGTTTGAAAACATAGTAACAATACCTGTTAGAGAACAAATCAGTCTAACTATTTCCGGAATAAAGAAATAAGTAAGAGTTGCAACTAAAAGTAGGACCACTAATGTTTCAAAATATTTTTGCTTAACTAGGATAAAACTTTTGTAAAAACACATAAAGATATTTTTTTCAGGTTCAAGAGTGAAAACTTGGAACACAAGAGCGAAGAATGTAAAAATCAAACCGCCGGCAATCCAAAGTAAAGGACAACTTGAAATAAAAATAAATAAACTATAAATTATCCATAACCCTACAAATGCAAATTTTCTATGGTTAATAAGAAGAGTATGAGCTTCAAAATCATAAAGCTTACCTGATTTTGTCATATTGTCAGCCATAGAGTTTATTGCACCGTACGCAACCAAATAATCCCAAAACGCTCTAAGCATAAGAATTAACCCAGGGAGCATAAGAATTATTGCAGTAACTAAAATTGCAACAGGGTTGTTGTATAGCGGAATATATTGTTGAATAACATCTAAATTAACTATAAAATGATAATTTAAAACAAACGTAATTACCATACCAGCAACTTGACCAATAATAGGAAAAGTTAGGTATGAAAAGAACGCTCTTATATGTTTTGTATACAAATTCATTGTTGAATAAAAAGTATCAAATGCTTTAAATTTTTGTTTTGCCATAAAATTTTCTCTCTTGTTTATACCATATAGGGTATAACAAAAAAGAGGTAAAATAAAGGTTAACTTTAATGATGTAGCAATGTTATCATATTCTTTATGTCATGCTTAAGCACGCTTGGTGAAATATGTCATATTCTAGTATGTTCAGCCTGACATGTTTTTATATTAGTTGTAATGCAATACTTGGATTTTGGTTAGCAGTAGAAAGTAGAGTTGATGTTACATTTTGAAGAATTTGATTTTTAATATAATTTGCACTTTCTTCGGCTATATCAGCGTCTTTGATTAAAGAATTTGCTGATGTCAAAGCATTTCTTTGTACTTCTTGAAATTCCATTGTGCTTATTAATCGGTTTTGAGTTGAACCGATATCTGTTAGTTTATCTGTAATTTTAGACATTAAATTATCAATTTTGTTTAATCCAATTCTTGCAAAATCTTCATTTGCTACTGATATATTAAAATCATCAAGACAAAATCCTGTGTTTATTGTTATTTTTGAGTTTTCTGAAGTGTCAATGCCAATCTGAAGATTTGTAGGTACATTTATGCTTTTTTCTATATTGGTTTTTATTATTGTTCCTTTCTCAAGTTTAATTTCTGGAATATTGTTAGAATTTTGATTGGATTTACAATTATTAAATGTAGTTTTTGTGTTTCCAGCTGTTTGTCCAATAAAAATACCAGCATATTTGTTAAATTCTGCTTCTACAAAACAATTTGAAAATATATTATCATTATTTGTTTGTCCAACAATGCCTCCCCAATATGAAATACTTGATGAGCTCTTATTTAATTTTATTATGCAGTTATTTATTTTACCATTTGATAATTCTCCCACTAATCCTCCAACTGCACCTCTTTTAGAACCAACATTTCCACTAAAATTAACATTATCAATTGTTGTACTTGGTGCAGCTCCCACAATTCCTCCAATATAATAATATCCAACAATATCTGCATTATCTACGTTAAGATTTTTTATAGTTGATTTTGATGAATAGCCAAATAATCCTTGAAGTTCGTCATTTGGCTTGTTTATTTTTAAATTAGAAATTGTATGATTATTACCATTAAAAATCCCTCTAAAAAGACATTTTCTGCTGCCTATTGCAGTCCAATTACCCTCATCTGTCATTTCAAGTTCATTAAGGTCAATATCAGCAGTTAGTGCAAAAGTTGTATCTGTTGTGTTTATCTTTTTATCATTAACAATTGTAGCAAGTTTTTGTAATTCTTTGGCATTTGAAATCCCAAAAACTTGACCTTTGTAGTTACTATCCCATTCGGCTTGAGTTAGATTTTCAAGGTCAATGTCGTTGATACTCATTGTAGGTTTTGTATAATCTCTTTCTTCTTCACCAAGTATTTTCTTTCCATTAAATTCTGTTGTATTTTTTATACGGTAAATTTCTTCAGTAAGTCCGTCAATTTCTGCTTGCATGGCTTTTCTTTCGTCTTCGCCATAAGTTCCATTACTTGCTTGTTCAGACAAATCACGTATTCTTTGTAGCATTGAATTTATTTGAGTCAATGTTCCGTTTGCTGTATCCAACATGCTTTGACCCATTTGAGCATTGTCTTTTGCTACATCATAAGAACTCATTTTGTATTCTAATTTGGTAGAAATAGCACTACCAGCAGCGTCATCTTCTGCTGAATTAATTCTTAAACCTGTTGATAATCTTTCTAACGCAGTATTCATTTTGTTTGTAGCTTTGTACAAACTGCGTTGTGCGATTATTGATGACATATTAGTGTTGACTGTTATTGACATTCAACACCTCCAATGTTGGGGTAGAAACCCCAACCTACAAGGTTTGCCATACCTTTTATGTCTTCCCCAATTACGTCTACACACGCAAGAATACAACCTAATTCTCGTGTTAGGTTGCAAAAATATACAGATTGCATTGTGTAGTTAGAAAATTCCATTTCTATTTTTTCTCTCGAGATTGATTTGTGCTAGCTATTCATAAAAATAAAATACAAATACGTATCTGTTGGGCAAGTATGCCCAACCTACTATTAAGTTCCTTAACTCAATAGTGGTACGCCATCATATTGTCAAATATGCATGTCACCCTGAAGCGTGCTTTTTGAACATACAAATAAATCTAGTATGTTCAGGGTCTTATCAACATGGAATTTCTACATTCACCATGGGTAAGATTCTGAAATAAATTCAGCATGACATGGAAGTAGCCCTGCCACATTTATTAGCACTAGAGGTATGACATATTTCTATGACAATACTAACGCATTTTATTTACCGTTAAGTTTTAACGGTACTCCAAAACATATTACTTTGCTATTTTCGGCATATATTTCGGGATATGTATTTGTAGTATTTATTTCTACACTCAAAACATACTACATTTTTCCCATGTTCACCTCATCTAAATAGATGAGAAAATTAAAAACTAATCAACCAAAATTTCTGTTTCGTTTTTGTATGTAACATATCCCAAATTAGCAGCTGGTGGCTTTTTAAGGTTTTTTCTAAAGGTATAAATAACTCCAGCTTTAGAAGTTAATTTTGCTTTTGAATATTGTTTTGCTAGTTTTGCACAATGAAGAATAATCTCGTCCGGTATTTCTTTTTTCAAAGGATTTTTTAGCAATACGTGAGAGCCAGCACAATCTTTTGTGTGAAACCACAAGTCGTCTTTATCCGACAATTTTGAAACTATCAAATCATTTTGTTTATTACTTCTTCCGATTAAAATTTTATAATTTTTATATTCTTCCTCCAAGATTACGCTTTCTTGTTTTGGAGTTTTTTCTTCCTTAATCTCTTCAGAAATATCTTTTAAAATATCCATAGATTCAGCTTCTTCTATAGAAAACAAGATTTCTTCTAAATATTTTACGTCTTCTAAAGTTTTTTCTTTCAACTCGTGAAGTTTCAAAGAAGAATTTTTTGATTTGTTATAAAGTTTATAGAATTTGTTCGCATTATCTTTTATAGATTTTGTTTCATCAAGTTGAATTTCTACATTCTCATTTGTATTCCAGTCAAGAAGATTTGCAGATTTTGAATAATCTTTTAATGTATGCAAATTTGCCATAAGTAAATCACCATACAATCTATAAGTTTTGGCTTTTTCTTCTTTCTTTAATTGTTTTTCAATCTTTTCCAATGTCCCAAGTTGTTTTTTATATTTTGGATAAACTGTTGAATAAAGATTATGTTTCAAACTCTTTGTTAAAATTTTCAACTGATGATAAGTAAAATAATCATCAAGCATTTCATTTACAGAAGATTTCAAAATAGGATTTTTAACAAGTTTTGAGTACAAAGAATACTCATTCATATCACCACTTATAACTGGTGAAATATTTTTTAAGCTCACGAAATCTTGTATTTCAGTTAATGAACAATCTTTAACCTGTTCTTCAAAAGCCTTTGAAATACCATAAAAGTTTTCATTAAGATTTTCAATTTCGCCGTTATAGTTTAAAATATCTGTTTTAAACTGTTTCGGTGGATAAACGTAAGGTAAAAGTCCAGCCATTTCTCTTGCACGACTCTTTTCTTCGCCAACATTATGGCAACAACCAATAATCATATTTGAATCGTGGTTATAAAGAACAACATTTGAATACTTGCCCATAAGTTCAATAGCAAGGCAAAGATAGATTTTGTCACCTAATTCATTATACGATTCAATAAATATTTCAAAAATACGTTCATACTCAGGAACATTTACACGAGCAATTTTACCATTTTCAATATACTTACGAAGCAACATACAAAACATAGTAGGTTGTTTTGGAATTTCAAGATTTAATCTTGTTTCGTTTTCCTTTGATTTAAAACAAATATGATAAAATTGAGGGTTAATGTTTATATAAAATTTTCTTGTTTCACCTAGCCCACGCAAAAATAAAATCAAATCTTTTCTAGATGGAGATTGAATTTTTTGAATACGTGCATTTTCAAAGAACTCTTTATTTTCCTCATAAAAAGCTTTTAAGGCTAAGTAATCAAATGTAATCATTCTAACCTCTTAAATGACTTGCACCTTTTAGGTAAACAAATTCTGGAACAAAATCCTCATTAACATTAACCACAACAAGGACTCTCAAACACATTTTCAATGAATTAGGTACATCAAGTTCGTGATAACACATCATAGCAACGTTATCCCAGCCAAAATCTTTTCTTGCGAATTTTGCCGGAAAAGCTGCATTCAGGTCATCAGTAAGGGTGAATATTGCGTGAGAAATAGTAGACGGTTCTAATTTATTTTTAAAAGATAATTCTTTTAAAAGTTCTAAAGTAGCTTCTTTTAAAGCTTCTTCTGTATTAGCGTCAACTGTAATTGCACCTCTTATACCTTTTGTAGTCATTATTTCTTTAATCCTCTATACCAATCTGCTGCTGACATTACGCCTTTACCCTCAGGTTTAACTTTATTAATCAACAAAGCTTTATCACCACAAGCGACTTCTAGTCCATTTTTGTTAGCATCAATAAATTCGCCTGCATTAGCAGATTTTTCAATTACTTTACTGTCTAAAACTTTAATAAGTTTGCCTTGATGTTCAAAATATGCACAAGGCGAATTATAAACACCTCTAATCAAGTTATGAATTTCTTGTGCTGATTTTGTCCAATCAATTTTACATTCTTCTTTTGTAATTTTTTTAGCAATACAAACACCATCTTCAGGTTGTTTTACAGGTTTTAAAGACCCATCATATAGCCCTTTTAAGGTTCTGTCTAACAATTCTGGAGAAGAGTCAGAAATTTCTATAGCCAAATCTTCACAATTCATATCATCAGTAAGTTTGATAGGATGTTTTATACAAATATCACCGCAATCAAGACCCAATTCTGTAATCATTGTACAAATACCAGTTTCTTCATCGCCATTGATAATTGCTCTTTGAATAGGGTTTGCACCTCTGTAACGAGGAAGTAATGATGCGTGAAGATTAATTGTTTCAAATTTTGGAATAGCCAAAACTTCTTCTGATAAAATTTGTCCAAACGCAAATGTGACAAAGAAATCGGGATTTAGTTTTTTTAATTCTTCTTGTATTTCAGGTTCTTTTCTAATAGAAGTTGGTTGAAATACTGGAATATTATTTGCTAAAGCAACCTCTTTTACAGGTGATGGTGTTAATTTGTGACCTCTTCCTTTTGGTCTATCAGGTTGAGTAACCACACCAAGAACTTCAAAATCTTCTGAATTAATGAAATATTCTAAAGATTTTACCGCAATTTGAGGTGTTCCAAAATATACTAAACTAATTTTCTTCTGATTCTGCATTATTAATTTGTTCCTCTAATTCTTTTTCATCAAGAAGTTTATCTTCTTCTATTGGAGGAAGATTGTGTTCTTCTAAAACAGCATCTGCCTCAAATCTATTCATTGAATGGTCAATAAATAAAACGCCATCAAGATGGTCGAATTCATGTTGAATACATCTTGCAAGAAGAGTACCGTCTTTTGCCTCTAAAACAAAAGATTTACCTTTTCTATCCATAGCTTTTATCATAACATTTGCATATCTTTTTACGTCTGTAAAAGCCTCTGGAAAACTTAAACAACCCTCATGACTTCTGCAAGCACCTGATTTTTTAATGATTTTTGGATTAATAAATACAATCGGATTTAAAGGTTCGTCACCAGTTGAAACATCAACTACGAAAACTCTTTGATTAACACCGATTTGAGGTGCTGCAAGACCAACACCATTTTGAGCATACATTGTATCCATTAAGTCATTTACTAATTCTTGAACCTTTTTTGATACCTTGTGAACTTCTTTTGATGGAGTTCTAAGGATAGGATCGCCATATCTTAATACTTTTTTTATTGCCATAAAAACCTCTTTTTCTTGATTATAACACATAAAGAAACATTTATGTAAACAAATGTAACAAAAATCGTACATGCTGAAATTTGACTAAACAAAAATACTTTATATAGGAGTAAGAGGCAAGTAACAGAGAGGATTATTTATTATTGTAGGCTAATAGTTTAATAGTCTAGATAATAGCAAAGGTTTTAAACACACACACTAACCTACCACACACACACTAACCTTCTACACACGAGGAATTCGAAACAAAATTCCAGACCCTTTTTTAAAAAGGGTTTTTTTTTGCTTAAAATTATAGTATCATTAACAGAGAACACAAATAATGTAGGTGGTTATGAACAAAATAAAAATAGGCTTAATCGGTTTAGGTACAGTTGCTAGTGGTGTGTATAAGACATTACAAAGTTTTGACAACATCGAAATTGTTAAAATTGCAGTTAGAGATATTAATAAAGAACGTAACATTGAGGGTTTAGATAAAAATCTTTTAACACTTGATGCAAATGAAATCGTTAACGATGAAAGTATTCAAATTGTTGTTGAATTAATTGGCGGTGTTGAACCAGCTATGACATTAATTAAAACAGCACTAAATAACGGTAAACACGTTGTTACAGCTAATAAAGAATTGCTTGCAAAACATGGCGAAGAATTGTTTGATTTGGCTGCAAAAAACAACAGAGTAATCCTTTATGAGGGTGCTATCGCTGGGGGTATTCCAATTATTATGCCTATCAAAACTATTTTGGCAGCAAACAAAATTAATAAAATAGAAGCTATTTTAAATGGCACAACAAACTACATTTTAACAAAAATGGATGTTGATAAATCAAGTTATGATGATGTTCTAAAAGAAGCACAAAAACTTGGTTATGCAGAAGCTGACCCAACTTCAGATGTTGAGGGCTTTGATGCAGCATACAAATTAGCTACATTAGCTACAATTTCATTTAATAAAAGAATTAAAATCGAAGATGTTTACAGAGAGGGAATAAGCAAGGTTAGAGCTGAAGATATTGATTATGCAAATGAATTAGGCTATAAAATCAAACTTATTGCTCACGCTGAAATGATTGATGAAGAAAATGCAGACGTTAGAGTTCATCCAATGTTTGTAAGCAAAAACACAACTCTTGCTCACATTGATTTTGTAACTAACGCTGTTACTATCAATGGTTTTCCTATTGGTCAAGTAACTTTATCAGGGCCAGGGGCTGGCGAATTTCCTACAGCAAGTTCTGTTGCAGGTGATATAATTGTGCTTTCTAACGAAATTGGAACAACTGATTATATCTTGCCAATGATGAGATGCAAACATGGTGCAGTTGCAAAAGTAGTAAACATTAAAGACACCGTAAACAAATACTACTTGTCAGTAAAAGTTAGCAATAAGGCTGGTGTTATTGGTAAATTAGGTCTTGTGTTTGCAGAAAACGGCATAAGTTTAGCAAGCTTATTACAAAAAGGTGTTTCAGAAGATAACACAGCAACAATCGTTATCATTACTGAAATTTGTAAAGAAAAAGATGTATTAAAAGCAATCGAAGATTTAGAAAAAGAGGGTTGCATAAGTAAATTAAATAGTATGATAAGGGTGGCAAAAGATGATGTATAAAGGTTTAATTGATAAATACAGAAAATATCTTCCAGTAAGTGATACAACTGAAATTGTAACATTAAACGAGGGTAATACTCCTTTAATCAAGGCTGACAATTTGGCAAAAGCTATTGGAGTAAAAGCAGAAGTATATTTAAAATTTGAGGGTGCAAATCCAACTGGTAGCTTTAAAGACCGTGGTATGACAATGGCAGTTACAAAAGCTAAAGAATCAGGCTCAAATGCTATTATTTGTGCATCAACTGGTAACACAAGTGCTGCAGCAGCTGCTTATGGTGCAAAAGCTGGTTTGAAAACTTATGTATTAATTCCAGATGGATACATCGCACTTGGTAAACTTTCTCAAGCTATGATGTACGGTGCTGAAATTATCGCTATCAAAGGTAATTTCGATGAGGCACTTGAATTTGTAAGAAAAATTTCTGACAATTATCCAATCACTTTGGTAAACTCAGTTAACCCATACAGAATTGAGGGTCAAAAAACTGGTGCATTTGAAATAGTAGACGCTCTAGGCGATGCTCCTGATTATCACTTTATTCCAGTTGGTAATGCTGGTAATATCACAGCATATTGGAAAGGTTATGAAGAATATTTTGCAGAAAAGATTTCTACAAAATTACCAAAAATGATGGGTTACGAGGCAGAGGGTGCAGCAGCCATCGTTCGTGGGGAAAGAATTATGAAACCTGAAACTATTGCAACAGCAATTAGAATTGGTAATCCAGCAAGTTGGAAACAAGCAGAAAATGCAAGAGATAAATCAGGTGGTAAAATTGGTTGCGTAAATGATGAAAAAATCATTGAAGCGTACAAATTAATCGCATCAACTGAGGGTATCTTATGTGAACCAGCAAGTGCTGCTTCAGTTGCAGGTTTAATTCAAGCTAATCAAGAAGGACTTGTAAAAGACGGTTCTAAATGCGTATGTATCTTGACAGGTAACGGTCTAAAAGACCCTGATAGTGCAATTAAATATTCAGCAACAGAGGTTGCAAAAACAGGTGCTGATATGGATGAAATCTTAAAAGTTATGAATTTAAAATAATTCAAACTTGAAAGTATAATTTAATTAAACAGAGGCGAAATTTCCTTCTGAAATTTCGCCTCTGCTATTTTTATTAACTGACTTCTTATTATTTGTCATGCTGAACTTGTTTGACTGCTTTTTCCGAAATCTTTGATTTTGTGAAAAATGTCTGGTTTTTCCACAGCATCTTACCAGCAATAAAGATATAAATTAGACGTAAATATTATTACGTTTAATACAAAACTCTAAGTTGGTAAGGTCCTGAAATAAATTCAGGACGACAAAATACTAAATGACTATTTTCTTATCAAAGTAATCAAAACATCATTACCAATTTGCTCAACAGATTGAGTTTTATATTCCACACAACCGCTAATCTTTTGAATATTTCTACCAATAAAAGCTGATTTACCTGTATTATCAGCAAGAATTTTTGGGGCAATAAATTGATAAATTTTATCAACAATTTCTAAATCGACGATTGAACCATTAAAAGTTCCACCTGCCTCAACAAAAATGCTCATAATTTTCTTTTCAAAAAGAATTTTCAAAAGAGCAATTATATCAATTTGACCATTTATAGTTGGGCAAGGAATATATTCAACATTCTGTAAAATTTCAGTTGGAATGAGGTGTTCATCATGAACAACAAAAATTTTACCTGTTTCAAAAAATTTCATATCAGTCGGAACTTTTAAATTTCTATCGATAAGGATTTTTTGTCTGTTATTAAAATTAGGATTATCTGCAAGAACTGTTTTTGAAGTTGTCAAAACCGCATCATAAATTTCTCTTAATTCGTGACCCTTTTTTCTTGCAAAATCAGAAGTAATCCATTTTGAATCGCCAGTTCTTGTAGAAACCTTACCATCTAGAGTTGTTGCTGTTTTTAGAGCAACAAAAGGTCGTTTTGAAGTCACATTAGTTACAAAAACCTCGTTCAATGTCTTTGCTTCATCTTCTAAAACTCCACTTATTACCTCAATTCCATTAGCCTCAAGCTTTTTGACACTTGAAACAATTGGATTTGGATCTTTCATCGCAAAAACAACTCTTTTCAATTTTCTTTCAATAATCAAATCTACACATGGCGGAGTTTTTCCAAAATGTGAACAAGGTTCAAGGCTTACAATAATTGTGCCACCCTCTTCTTCACCGTTTTTAAGTTTTAAAAGTGCATCACGTTCTGCATGATTTTCGCCATATTTTGAATGATAACCAGTAGAAATTTCTTTACCATTTTTATCAAGAACTACGCAACCTACCATTGGATTTGGAGAGGTTTTTCCAAGCCCTAATTTTGCAAGTTCAAAACATTTTTTCATATATTCTTCGTACATAATTGTATTTTAACTAAAAATATGTTAAATTTAAACAAAATATTTAAGGAGATAATATGGCATTTGATTTAAAATTTTTAGGACATAGTGCATTCGAGATTAATAACAATGGAAACTGTATTTTAATTGACCCATTTTTATTAGCATATCCAAACTATGACTGGAAAAGTTTAAGCATAACAGATATTTTTGTAACACACGGACACTCTGACCACTTAGGTTCAGCAATCGAAATTGCAAAAACAAAAGGTGCGAAAATATCAGCCGTATTTGAACTTGCAAACTATTGCCTTGATAAAGGTGCATACATTAATCCTGTAGGTCTTGGCGGATGGATAAATTACGATTGGGGTAGAGCAATCTTTTTACCTGCATTCCATTCTTCATCAACTCCAAATGGACAATACGCAGGTTGTGCAAGCAGTATCCTTTTTGAAATTAACGGCGTTAAAATTTTCCATGCTGGTGACACTTGCTTAAACCAAGAATTAAAAATTATTAAAGATATGAACAAACCTGATATTGCAATTTTACCTATTGGCGGACATTTTACAATGGATGTAAATTCAGCAGCACTTGCAGCAGAATGGATTGGTGCAGAAGTTATTATACCAATGCATTACAATACATTCCCTTATATCAGAGCAGATGTTAACAGATTTAAGGACTTGATTGAAGACAAAGGCAAACAATGTACCATTATGGAAGTTAGCGAAGTCGCTCACTTCTAGCTTGAAAATTTGTACTTATTGTTTGATTTGATTCGTTAAAAAGAACAATACCTAAATTTTTAGATGGTTCTTTTACTAGCTTGTAAAAATCTTTTACAAGTACAAGTTGAGTGCTTATGCAAGTTCCGTCTTTACGTTTTAAATATTCTTCTAAACGTTCATTATCTTTTATATATTTTGAAACTTTTACAAAAAGATTAAAATCCCTCTTCCGTCTACGAAGTTCTCTATTTATAAACCCAAAAATCAAACTATAATCAACATTATAACCGTCTTGAACATCGACTGAAACCGTATAATTTATGTTGTCATAGGTTGTAATTGAAAAATATGCTAAAGGAATTTTTGCAGAAATATCTTCCATAACATATTTCAATTCGTAACTACTTGATAAACCGTAAAAAATTTCTTCTTTAAATTCCTCTTTATTCTTTAATAAAGATGGTCTGAAATGATTTATTACAGAGGAATTATACATATCACAGATTTTTTCAGCATCAGCATTTTTAAAAGGTCTAAAAATTATTGATTCTGTTCTGTTGATACGGTGAGCTTTTTTAGGAATTTTGTATAAAAGTTCGCACGAACATTGTCTAAAACCACAACCAGTAGTAAATAATTTTAGCAATTCATCGTGGCTGTCATCAATTGATACAAGAAAAGTTTCAGCACCTTTTGCACCATATTTTGTAATAATATAATCAATTAATTGTTTACCAACTTCATAATAATCTTGCTCAAATAACAAACGTGTAATTGATAATTTATAAGGATTTCCACGAGTTGGTTTTACAGTAATAACTCCGTGCAACGTTTTATCAACTTCTAAAACGTATGACTCCGGAAGAACTTTAAATTTTAATGGCAAAAATTGATGAAAAATAGAACAAGAATTCTCCATCAGCTTTTTTATAAATTTTTCAGCCTCATCCTCACCAAGAAAAGCTATCATTTTCTTAATTTTTGAGGCATCTAAAATAGAAAGTCTTCTAATAATTGTCATATCCAATTATATATTTTTTTTATGCTAAAATCAACTTATGAAAATTGCAGTTGTTGAAAATCAGAAAAACGTAATTAAAGAAGTCGAAGATATAAAATTAGACGGAAGAAAAGGTGCAATAGTTCAAGTTTATGGCTGTGGACTTTGCGGTTCTGACATTGTAAAACTTAAAACAGGCGTTGCTAAAGATGGTACAGTTTTAGGTCACGAAATTGTTGGCAAAATCGTGGAAATAAATACAGATACAGATTTTAAAAATGGAGACAGGATTGTTTCTTCTCACCATATTCCATGTTTTGAATGTGATTTTTGTAAAAATGGTCACTATTCAATGTGCAAACATTTTAAATCAACAAACATATACCCTGGGGGATTTAGCGAATATATCTATCTTTCAGAAGAACATCTTAAAAATGTCGCATATCCATTACCAGATGATATGACTTTTGAAGAAATATCTTTTTATGAACCTCTTGGTTGCATTGTTAGAGCAGTAAAAAGAACTGAATTAAACGAAGATGCTACTGTTTTGGTTATTGGTCTTGGCTCAATAGGTTTTCTCTCAGGACAAGCCTTTAATGCAATATATAATTGCAAAACTTATGGTTGCGATTTGATTCAAGATAGAATTGATTTAGCCAATAAAGTTGGTATAGAAGCTTTTAATTCAAAAGATTTTTCAGAAGCCGAAAAATATATTAAAGATAAAACAAACGGAATGGGCGTTGATGCAGTATTTATGACATCAGGTGCAGATGCAACAATAGAACTTGCTCTAAAATGCGTTAGAAGTGGGGGTAAAATTGTAGTTTTTGCAAGCACTCCTAAAAACTTTGGCTACGCAAACAATGAAATTTATTACCGTGAATTGACTGTTTTTGGTAGTTACTCACCTGCTCCAGTCGATTTAAAAACATCTTATGAACTTTTGACTTCTCATAAAGTAAACGTTAAAGGGATTTCCACAGATTATGATTTAGATAACGTTCAACAAGCTTTTGACGACACTATCAATAACAAAATTTTTAAAGCATATATTAAAATAAAGGAATAAAATGAAAGCTATACAGTTTTACGCACCGGAAGATATAAGATATGAAGAAGTGCCAATTCAAGAACCTAAAAAAGGTGAAGTTCTTGTAAAAATTATGGCAGCTTTAACTTGCGGAACAGATGTAAAAACCTTCCGCCGTGGACATCCTGTTTTGATAAAATCAGTACCATCGGGTTTTGGTCACGAATTTAGCGGTATTGTAGAAAAGTTAGGCGAGGGCGTAACTAACTTTAAAGTAGGTGATAGAGTTGTGGCAGCAAATTCAGCACCTTGCGGAGAATGTTTTTTCTGCAAAAAAGGTCAATACAATTTGTGCGAAAATCTTCAATTTCTAAATGGAGCTTACGCAGAATACATAACTGTTCCAGCTAGAATTGTTGAAAAAAATATGATTAAACTTCCTGACGATTTAAGTTTTGAAGAAGCAGCTTTTACAGAACCTCTTGCAAATGTCGTTCACGGAGCAGAAAGAACAGATATTAAAGCTGGTCAGTCTGTTGGTATTATTGGAATTGGACCTATCGGTTTGATGTTTGCAAAATATGCAAAATTAAAAGGTGCGAGAGTTATCGTTGGAGGAAGAAACGAAATAAAACTTCGTCTTGCAAAAGAATTTGCCGGTGTTGATGAAGTTGTAGACTTAAAAAACACAGAAAACTTTGAAGAAGTTTTTAGAAACTTTTCTGATGAGAAAAGAGGCTTGGATGTCGCAATAGAATGTGTTGGACTTCCTGAAATGTGGGAAAAAACATTTTCTCTTGTTCGTGCAGGCGGAACAGTACATTTCTTTGGCGGATGCAAAAAAGGTTCTGAAATAAAACTTCCAACAACAAAAATGCATTACGGCGACATTAAGATTTTGAGTGTATTTCACCATACTCCAGAATACGTTAGAAAAGCTCTTGATTTAATCGCAACGCATAAAATGGACGTCAAAAAACTTATAACAGAAGAAATTTCACTAGACAAAATCCCTTATGCAATGCAACAACATATTGAGGGTAAAGCCATTAAATTTTTGGTAAAACCTTAGATAACAATTTTTTAATTAAATTGCTTCCATAAGTGATAAAATCAAGAGTAATTTCAATGTCTTGAGCTTCGTTCCACAAAGTTTTTAAACTGTTTGTTTTTGTTTGTTCAAAAACATCTGCAGTCAATATTTTGTTAGCCAATACATCTTTTTTTTCGCTTGTTTTAATCACAACGTCATCCTCGGTGTTTGTAAATTCTGTTTTCAAGTTAGCACATTCTCCTTTTTTTTTAATCCTACATTTATCGTATATTACTTTCTATAAGAATAATTTTTTAAATATCAATTTTTTTGTGAAAATATGTAAAAATTTACTTAAAACAGGGTAATTATTGACGTTCAGGTGGTATATTAAATGTATGGTTTCATCACTATTAGACAACATCACAAATATAACAAACCCTAATACCTCAGCTAATGAAATCAAATCAGCTGTGCAAGGTGTTCTTGCAGAAAATGAAAAGAAAACTGGTAGCAAAAAACTTGATGAAACTGGAAGAAAAAGTTTAATCTCTCAACTTCAGATAAACTATAGTGACGATAATTCAGCAAAATCAATTAAAGATTTATTGAAAAATTATACGGAATCTATTTCCAAAAATATTGAAAAGATTTCTGACGAAAACAAGAATAAAAACAATATCAAAATTGATAAAAATTCTTTGAAGGATGTTATTAAAAATATGGCTAATAAAAATCTTTCAAAAAGTACTTATGAATCAGTTGGAATGGGTGAATATTATAACCTAAAATCTCTAATGAGCATGTCACAAGCTATTACAAAATACAACCAAAACGATTCAGCTTTTTCTATTTCAAAAGCTGGAATTAACATGAGTAACTTTATTATTAACGTTTAATTATTTTTTTATTTACTCATTAAATGTCATCAAAATTATTCGTAATTGTATGAATATATTCCAAAATTTGTGCAAAATATTCTAAATCAGTATCACCATCAAGAATAATATCTGCATGTTTCATTTCAGGGTTAATGTATTTTTCGCTAGCACCTAAGATATAATCCCAATGTTTTAACGCATTTTCTAAATCTTGGTTTCTCTCTGAAGTTGCTCTTGATAAAAATCTTTCTTTACGTTTTTCTTCATTTGTTCTGATAAAGATTTTTATATCAAATACATCTTTTACAAATAAAGCGGCTGTTCCTTCAACAATGATAATCTTTTTAGATTTTACAGGAATAGCATTTGGAACAGAAACACCAGTACCATTTGGAAGATAACGAGGAGACATAATGTCATTTCCCATCGAAATATCTTGCAAATCTTTTAATAAAACATCTAACTGAAAACCCTCTGGTGAATCGATGTCATAACCGTTATCTCTAAGATTGTCAAATGAACCATATTTTTGAATTAAATCAGAAATGTCTTTAAAATAATTATCAGTACTTACTATTGATAAAGGCAAATTCATTTTATCAGAAATACTATGAATAGTATTACAAATAGTAGATTTTCCAGAAGCTGAAGCACCGGAAATACCAATTAAAATTCTTTTATTAGGGTCATTAATTAATCTTTTTGAAAATCTAGAAACGAAATCAGGCTTAACATCTTGTATAATTGGAGAATTACTTTTTCGGTCATGATCCATAAGTTGTCTAAACTTAGCCTGTAAATACACCACAAATAGTTCACGCCCACTCTTTTTTGTTAAATCGGGTTTTAAGAATTTTGTGTTTGTATTTAATTCTTTATTGATAAGGATTTTCATAACTTCCGTAATTTTTGTTGTAAGAATTACACTTACATCTTTTTTAATATTAAACCACAAACACAAAAAAAATTGCTATATGTAAAAAAAGATTATCACCAAATGTTAACAAATAGTATTGAAAAATATTTTTGTAGTACAATAAAAATAATAAGAAAGGGAGATAATATGGAAGTACTTGAACAAACACAAGGCTTAATAACACAAATCATCGGGCCGGTTATCGACGTAGAATTTCAATCTGGTAATTTACCTGAAATTTATACAGCATTAAGAATTTATAGAGAAGACGGAAGCTATGTAGTAGCTGAAGTTCAACAAATGCTAGGTTCAAACAAAGTTAGAACAGTTGCAATGTCATCAACTGACGGTTTGAAAAGAGGCATGAAAGTAGAAAATACAAATTCACCAATTCAAATTCCAGTAGGTAAACCTATTTTGGGAAGAATTTTAAATGTAATCGGTGAACCAGTTGACGAAATGGGACCTGTGGAAACAGAAAATTATTTACCAATTCACAGAGAAGCTCCAAAATTAGTTGACCAAAACACAGATGTAGAAATCTTAGAAACTGGTATCAAAGCAATCGACTTGTTACAACCATACCAAAAAGGTGGTAAAATCGGTTTATTCGGTGGTGCTGGTGTAGGTAAAACAGTATTGATTATGGAATTAATCCACAACATCGCAATGGAACACTCAGGTGTATCAGTATTCGGTGGTGTAGGTGAAAGAACTCGTGAAGGTAATGACCTTTGGAACGAAATGAAAGAATCAAACGTAATCGATAAAGTAGCCTTGATTTATGGTCAAATGAACGAACCACCTGGAGCAAGAATGAGAGTTGGTTTATCAGCTCTTACAGCTGCAGAATACTTCAGAGATTTCTCAAAACAAGACGTATTGTTATTTATTGATAACATCTTCAGATTTACTCAAGCAGGTTCAGAAGTATCAGCACTTTTAGGACGTATGCCATCAGCAGTAGGTTACCAACCAACACTTGCTAATGAAATGGGTGATTTACAAGAAAGAATTACATCAACAAAAGATGGTTCAATCACATCAGTACAAGCAATTTACGTACCAGCGGATGACTTGACAGACCCAGCTCCAGCAACAACATTCTCACACTTGGATGCATCAACAGTATTGTCAAGACAAATTGCATCATTAGGTATTTATCCAGCAGTAGATCCTCTTGCATCAAACTCAAGAGTATTAGATCCTCACGTAATTGGTGAAGAACACTACGAAACAACAAGAAAAGTATTAGAAATACTTCAAAAATACAAAGAATTACAAGATATTATTGCTATCTTAGGTATGGATGAATTATCAGAAGAAGATAAAGAAACTGTAAATAGAGCAAGAAAAATCCAAAAATTCTTATCACAACCATTCTTCGTAGCTGAACAATTCTCAGGTATTGCTGGTAAATATGTTAAGTTAGAAGATACAATCAGAGGCTTTAAAGAAATTATCGAAGGTAAACACGATAATTTACCAGAACAAGCATTCTATATGGTTGGTACAATTGAAGAAGCAATAGAAAAAGCTAAAACATTATAGGTAGAAAAATATGCACTTAAAGATAGTAACACACGAAAAAGTCGTATACGATGATAACGTAGAAGAAATCTATTCAAAAGGAATAGACGGCGAATTTGGTGTATTGAAAAACCACATACCGTTTATGACTGCATTAGATGTAGGCGTTACAAAAGTTGTAAAAGACGGTGAAACAAAATTATTTACAACCATGGGTGGTATTTTTCAATACGCTGATGAAGAAGCTGTAATATTGACAAATTCTAGCGAATGCGGAGATGATATTGACGTAAATCGTGCAAAAGAAGCTAAGGAAAGAGCTGAACAAAGATTGCATGACAATAACGAAGATATTGATGAACATAGAGCAGAAGCAGCATTGTCAAGAGCTTTAACAAGATTGAAAGCAGCACAAACAAAATAAGAAAATGATTACAGGATGGGGTTTAAGACCTCATTCTGTAAAAATATAAAAAAGTAGTTTACAAAAAAAGTATTTTATATTAGAATAGAAATACGGAAGAACAATCAATTTGGAAGAGTGCCAGAGCGGTTGATCGGAGCGGTCTTGAAAACCGTCGTACGTGACGAGCGTACCGTGGGTTCGAATCCCACCTCTTCCTTTTTTAAAACCTCAAGCGAAAGCTTGAGGTTTTTTGTTATATGTGTGTTGGAGTTTAAAGTCCAGTTTGAAAGTCGAAAAATCATGTTGTATTGAAAAGCATGATTTGGTTTGTACGGGTGGAGTTTAAAGTCCAATTTGAAAGTCATATTAAAATATTCAGTTTGGCACAGATGCCCAACACTAAAATGTTTCGTCGGTCGGAAGTAATTTGATTATCAAAATTCAAACTGGACGAAATTGGGCTTTTGCTAGGCTTTGAAAATGAAATATTTATCTCTTTTTTTACAAAATTTGCCTCATATACCTATAAATACCGAACTTTAGCAAAAGACATAAATGAGTACAAAAAGTCCATTTTGAAAATTTTAGGTCAAACCAAATTATAAAGTTGACATAAAATATTTTTCAAAATGTTTATTATGCGACATTTGTATAAATATTATCATCTGCATTATTATAATAATCATAGAAATGGTCGTATAAAGAGTTACATTTTTCTTGAAATAAATCTTTATCGTATATTTCCGGTAATGACTCATCACAGATTGTTTCAATTGCTTCTTTAACTTTTGCTCTTGTAGATTGTTTTTTTCGCCAGTTCAAAACTAATTTTTCCTTTTTAATTACTTGAACCAATGTTTGTGCTGCGGTTTTTACTGCTTCAAACTCTTTTTTAGAAAGTTTTGGTTCTGGCTTTGTAAGGATATCGAGAATTGCAAGCTCCTCTTCTGTTAAATTTTCATCAAGATGTCGTTTTTCTTCTGCCGTCAAATCATTTGTCAGAGCTACTAATTTAATATACATCTGCTCCATTGTAAGTTTTCCTGCATTATATTCATCAATAATTTGCTCAAACTTTTCTTGGAAATGTTTTCTCATATCATTAAATTTTAACATTGTTGAAAGTTTTGAACCAATTGTTGCTTTAAGATTTTCTAATAATGCACGCTGTTTCTCCTTTAGAATTCTACGTTGTAATTCTTCAAAATCAATTTTACTTAAATCAAGTTTTTCTCCAGCTTTAATCTTGTAAGATTTAAGATTTATTGATTCATTAAGTAACTCTTCTACTTGTTGTGCGAGTTGTTTAACTTCTGTATTATCAATAGATTTTATTGTAACTTCGCGAATTTTAGCTTGCAAAATAGAACAAACGAAAACTAATTTTGCAAATCGTCTTGCATCATTGTCAGGTAAAATTGCTTTAAATAAGGCTTTTAGATTTTGTGTTCCTTTTAAAAATTCTGTTTTATCTTTTTCTGTTTCTAAAATAGTATTAACAGCATCTTCTGTTCTTTTTATACATTCCAATGCTCTTGTATCAAATATTTCATCAACATTAATTTTCTTTGAATCAAGAAAATTTCTCATTTTTGTAGCTTCGGAATCTAATAATTTTATCAATTCGGACTTTGTCTCTGCAGGATTTTCTTCAGAAGTCCCCTTGTCTGTTGGTTCTCCGTATATTGCTAACGCTTTTTGTAATGCTTTAAAGATACCGATATAATCAACTATCAGACCGTTGTATTTACCCTCTGCTACTCTGTTTGCTCTTGCTATTGTCTGCATTAGTGTATGTTCTTTTAAAACTTTATCAAGATAAAGAGTTGAAATGGTAGGACAGTCAAAACCAGTAACCCACATAGCACAAACAAACACTAATCTTAATTTATCATCTTTATCTTTAAACTTAGTGGCTAAATCTTCCGTTTTCATTCTCTTTCTGTGAGGCGCTATATCAACTCCTTTTTGTTTCATTTGTTCATCTTCGTTTTGAGATGATGAAACAACAACTGCCATATCAGTTTCTTTCATATAGTTGATTTGATTTTGCAAAACCTCTTTAGTATCTTCACTTGCAGTTTTTAACTTGTTTTCAAGATTTTTAATATACTTATCCCATTCTATTTTAACTTTATCATACATTTTAATTGCGGTTGCTTTATCTATTGCAACATACATTGCTTTTCCCATAAAACCACGATTCATAAAATGTTCAACAACATCTTTTGCAATAGCATCAAGTCTATCTTCTCTTGTAATAACTTGATACATATTTACATATTCTTTTTCAAATTGTTCTTCTTGTTCATCTGTAAAATCAGCAGAATCAATAATATTTTGAAGCTGAGTTTCCAAATCATCATTTGTAATCTGCATTTCAGGGATTCTTGCTTCGTAATACAAAGGAACAGTAGCTGCATCTTCTATTGATTGCTTGAATGTATATTTGCTTACATAATCACCAAAAATTCGTTTTGTTTTTTGGTCACTTTTCATAAGAGGTGTTCCGGTAAATGCAATAAACTTAGCATTATGAAGAGCTTCTCTCATATTCATTGCTAATGTTCCGTATTGCGTACGGTGTGCTTCATCAGTTATTACAATAATATCGTTTCTATCAGATATTTTTTCAAAACTCTGTCCTTTTTCTTCTGTTCCAAATTTCTGAATCATTGTAAAAATTGTTCGGTGGTCTTCTTTTAATAATTGTTTCAAATGTTCTCTTGTATTAGCTTGAACATTTTGTTCAGTAACAGCACCAGTTGAAACAAAGTTTTTATATATCTGTTCATCAAGGTCTGTTCTATCTGTAACAATAACAAAAGTCCAATTACCTTTAATTTTTCGTAGGATTTTTTGAACAAAAAATATCATTGAAAAACTTTTTCCACTTCCTTGTGTATGCCAAAATACACCAAGTTTTCCGTCTGTATTTGTTTTAAATTTTTCTATTGCACTATTAACACCTAAAAATTGGTGATTTTTACTGCAAATTTTTATAGTTCCACCTTTTGTTTCTTGAAATAATGTATAATTTTCAATAATATCTAAAAGGTTTTCCGGTTTACACATTCCTATCATTAAAGTATCAGCAGGAATTATTCCCTTTGTTCCGTCATTATCAATCTTTTTCCAATCAGAAAAATGTTCCCATTTAGAAGTTAGTGTTCCGAATTTTGCATCTGTTCCGTTAGATACAATAATAAATGCGTTATACCAAAATACTTGAGGAATTTCCTTTTTATAGTGTGTGATATTATCATTAAAAGCATTTTCAATATGTTTATGACTTGCTTTAAGTTCAATAAACACAAGCGGTAACCCGTTAACAAATAATATTAAATCTGCTCTGCAATTATATCTTTCACCTGAAATTTTAAACTGTCTTATTAGTTTATATTCATTATTTTCAGGTTCTTGAAAATCAATAACTTTAACAATATCTGTTGTGTCAATTCCATTATTGTCTTTGAATTGGACTTTAACACCGTCTTTTAACATAGAATAAATAAACTGATTTGCACTTACAGGAGTTTTAGATGATAAATCCTGCGTTAGTTCATAATATGCATTATCTATTGCTTCTTGTGGCAAGTTAGGATTAAGTTTTAATAAAGCCGAACGTAAATTCTTGGATAAAATCACTTCACCAGTTGTCTGCCTGCCAAAGGTTGAATTTTCACCACCAATAATTTCAGAAGTTGCATCATATAACTCAAACCCTAGTTGAGTTTCACATTCTTTCATTAAATCTAATTCAAAGGCTTCTTCTGACATTATATGCATTATTTATCTCCTTTAGAATACCAAGCTCCGCGACCTTTAGAATGAAGCGTTAAAATATTTTTATTTACTAGGTTTTGCAAAGCTTTTTTTATTGTGTTTCTGTTTGCTTGCGTATATTCAACCATTTTTGCTGTGGTTGCCGATGGTTCAATATCAAAATAAGACAATATTTTTTCTTCTAATTCTGTTAAATCACTGTTTGATGTTGTTTCACTTTCGTTGTTTATCTTGTATTCTAATCTAATTTTTTGTTTTTGTAATGTTTTTAAGAAAAATTCTAACCAAGGCTCAAAATTTTGGTTTTCACTTCTTAATGTAGTTTGGGTTTGTTTTAGTGCTCTATAATAACCTTCTTTGTTATCCTCAATAATTGCTTCCATTGAACTATAAGGAACGTAAGTATAACCTGCTTTCATCAACAAAAGACAGGTTAAAGCTCTTGATAATCTTCCATTTCCGTCTTCAAATGGGTGAATTGCTAAAAATTCAACGATAAAAACTGCAATAACAATTAATGGATGAAAAAATTTATCTTCAAGATTTTTTCTTGTCCACGTTACAAGTTCTTCCATTTTTATTGGTGTTTCAAAAGGTGTTGCGGTTTCAAACACAATACCTAATTCTTTGCCGTCAGGAGAATAAGCAGCAACTGCATTCGATATTTTTTTATATTCTCCTTTGTGTCTTTCGTCTTTTGATGAAAATTGCAATAAAATCTTATGTAATTGTTTAATGTAATTTTCGGATAGTGGGATAATTTCCCAATCTTCAAAAATTGTATCCATTAATTTTGCGTAGCCAGCAACTTCTTGTTCGTCTCTTGTTGCAAAAGATTGTTTATTAATAGATGATAAAAGCTTCTCAACCTCTAAATCTGATAATTTATTTCCCTCAATACGATTAGAAGAGCCGACACTTTCAATAGTTGCAACTTTTTTAAGGCTCTTTAATCTTTCAGGAGCCATTTTACCCAATAATTTCCATGTGATTTTAAACTCGTCAATCTCTGAAATTATTGAAAGCATTTGGTTTGAGATTTTTATATCATCAGTTTTAATCATTAATTGGATATCCGTTTTTGTCTTGATTTTATCCAATTATATCCATTTTTATCCATTTTGTCAAATTTGGATATTTTATTTCAAACTTTTTAAAAATGTCTTTGGCAATTTCTTTGAGTCCTTTAACAATAGACTTACTTAATTAAAAATTAAGCATTTAAAATTGTTTCAATAAGCAAATATAGTTTAATGACATTTTCAATTTTTCCGTAATGTGGATTTTCCCCGTGTAAAATTTTATTTCTTGAAAAGTCTGCATTTGTAATATTTGAATTATCTCCAGAAGTAGTTCTTTGGTACAATTGTGTGCATAATAAATATCTTGCAACTGCTACAAAATTGTCTGTTTGGGGCATATTAAATTTTTTTCCAAATCTATCAACTAATAGCCCCTCAACTTGTGCCATTATAGTTGGTATTACAATATTTGAAGCAGTTTTGTATGAATACCTTTTTACAACTTTAAAACAGTCTTTTAAAATTCTTAATCTATCTTTTGAAATATGTGGATTTTTCTCCCAACATTGGATTAAATATTTTATGTAGTACCAATTTTCTTTTGTAAATTCTTCAATAAAAAATTTATCAAATAGTTCTTGTTCATCAACATCAGAAAGGTTGCACTTTATTTTTTGATACAGTCTGCCGAAAATATCACTAGGTAGAGAGCCTGGGATAATCCAACCGTATTTTTTTAACTTTTCCCATAAATCTTTATCCCAAAAATCATGTAATTCTTTAACACTATTTTGCAACTCGGATAAAGCTTGTTTTATCTCCGTTTCATGCTCTCGGCAAAAATTTTGAAACTCTTGAAATACATCTATATATGGTTGGAAATATTCTTTTAAAGTTTTTCCAAGTGTTATAAATGATTGTGTTAATTCTATCAAAGCTGAATTATTGGACATTACAATATCTCCAATTTTTCAACATCGATTTCGCCGGAGATTAGACGAGGTAGAAGTAGGTCGCGTATTTGTTTGAAATTAGTATTCTTTATAGTTAAATTTGCAATTTGCTCAAAAATAGGTGCAATTAAATCATTAAACTTTTTTATAACATTTTCATCTGGTATATCAAATTTAAGTTGTGCCAAATCTTGAGGATAAACATGTGGTTGAGCAGCACCTCTTTGCATGTTAGTAACTTTAACTTGGTTATACTTTAATAGTAAATAATAGTAATACACATAAGGTGTCATTGTTGAATCTATAAATGAGCAATCTGAAGCCCAAATATCATTATGGTATAAATTTATATAACCAGCATTTGCACCAGAAGCACTAACTGTTATTACAGGGGCAATCGTGTTCGGCACATTATGATAATATGCAGGCTCAATTCCTCCTGCAACAACAGGAACATTCCCTTCTTTGATAGTTGCTTTAGTAATATTTTTACCTTTTTTAGGCATTACTTCACTGCCAAGTTTGGTTTGCCTGAATGTTGCGGTTTCATGGCCTGGAAATTTAAAATCTACAAACCATTCTTTATAGATTTTTTGAGCCATTTCTTCCAAAATTTTTATTCGTTTATTATTATTTTCAATCAAATCATCATAGTTTGATAAAATTTTTGCTATTTTGTTTTGTTTTTCAATTTTAGGTAAATCAATATCTAATTCTTCAAAAATTTTAACAGTTAAACTCCCCCTACTGCTGCTAGAATCTGAAAGTAGTCGTAGTTCATTATAACGAGATGATAAATTATAAAATAAATATTTTGAATTTAATAATTCTTTTTTTGTTCTTATCGCGATAATAGATTGATTTATGTATGTATCTGTTAAACAATAAGCAACTTGCCCTCTTGTTTTACCTTGACCTGCAGAGGCTATAACAATATCTCCAATTTTTGCTAATCTTGTACTTGATTTTTCCACACCTAATTTGGTAATAGTTTTTTCTGTTTTTCTTATGTATGAATTTTTTGTTTCACCAGAAGATAACCAATAAAATTCACCATTCCAAAATTTTTCATTTTTTGTTGAAGGAGTACCTCCACTAAAGATGTTAACTGATAAATCTTTCAATTTCATCTTATACCCTCAATAATTCTTTTACATTATGTGCAATCTTTTCTTCAAGGTCTTTTGATTCAGAATTTAGTTTTTCAAGCTCAGAATTTAGTTCTTTTAGTTTATCTTCAAATACATAATCTTCTTCTTCAACCTCGGCAACTCCAACATAACGTCCTGCGTTCAAACTCCAACCTTGTTTTTCAATTTCTTCAATAGTTGCAACTTTGCATAAACCTTTTACATCTTGGTATTTTTCATCAGGGAATTTTTCTAATGTCAGTTTTTTACTACCCCACCTGTAGTCAGGTTTTTCTCCGCGATATAGTTTTACAATATTGGTAATGAATTCAATCTGTTCATCTGTAAATTCTCTGTGTGCTCTATCAATCTGAGTATAAATCTCCCTTACATCAAGAAACAGAACTTTATCTTTTCTATCTGTATTCTTTTTACCTTTATCCAAGAACCAAAGTGTACAAGGGAGTGTAACATTGTGGAACATATTGCTTCCTACAGAAACCATTACATCAACAGCGTTATCTTTGATAATTTTTTCTCTTATTGTTTGTTCTGTCTGTCTTGCATCACTTGCAGAGTTTGGCATAACAAATCCGGCACGTGCATTTTCTCCATCTTTTGGTGTTTTTAATGCCGAATAAAACATCTGTATCCACAAATAGTTTGCATTATCTGCTTTTGGCAATCCAAATGGGAATCTTTTGTCGCCTTTCAATCTTTCTTTATCAACACCATCAACGTTAAACGGAGGATTTGCTAAAACAAAATCAAATTGATCAACTGATCCTTTTTCTGTTCTTTTACCATTTTCAGATTTTTTGTCTTTAACTTCATAAGTATATTCATCTTCATAAAAACTGTTTGCGGAAATAACATTTCCCTCTAAACCATGAACTGCTAGGTTCATTTTACACCATCTTACAGTCTCTTCTGTTTTCTCTTGTCCAAATACAGTAATTAAATCATTTACTGATTTATCTTCATCTTTATTCTCTCTTTTTGCAAATTCAGCAGTTTGAACAAACATGCCACCTGAACCACAAGCTGGATCATATATTGCCCCTTTAAAAGGTTTCATTATTTCCACTAATAATTTTACTAGGCATGTCGGAGTATAAAATTCTCCGCCCTTTTGCCCTTCTGAACTTGCGAATTTACCTAAAAAATATTCATATACTTTTCCAAAGACATCTCCGTTTTCTTTTTCAAACTTAAAATCATTGAAAACTTTCATAGTATCCACAAGTAAATAATCCGGGATGCGCAAGTATCCTTTTGGTAATACACCAGCCAATCTCTCTTTGTTGTTGTTTTCCATTAGCGTCATTGCATCATTTATCGCTTTTCCAATACTTTCACCTTCTGGAAGACTTAGTAAATATTTAAAAGAGGCTTTCTCTGGAACATAAAGAATTCCTCTTGCTTCATAAGCTGTTTTTTCGTCAAAAGCTCTTCTTGAAGATTTATTTTTTAATTTTTCAATATCTGGTTTTGCTTTTTGAAATCGATAATCTGCAAATCTTAAAAAAATCAAACCTAAAACAGGTGTTGAAAATTCATTATATTTCAATCCTGAATTTGCACGCAATGCATCAGCAGTTTTCCATAGTTTATTCTGAAAATCTTTTAAATCAAATGCCATACTCTACCTCAATCTAAACGTATAAACAATTTTAAATAATATCCATTGAGAATTCATCGACTTGTTAGATGAAATTGTCAACGTGAAATGATTGAGTGAAAGGTTATATGAGTTATATCCTTTAAAATATTATAAATATCTGGCTTAATAATATAAATTATGAAAATTTGAGTAATAACAAAGTTGTTTTATATTACAATTTTGAAAAAGTTAATTACAAAATATTAAAAATGTGTTATTCTATTAATGTACATTATTTATTTTTTTATTGAAAATTTTTGTTTATTGTAATGTATTTTGATGGGTTCGGATTCCACCCTCGCTATACTCAAACCAACTGTTAAAAGAGCTCAAACTGCAAGTGTTTTTACAACGGGTAATGTGATTTTTCAATTTGGTATATAGAAAAAGATTAATTAAATATCTCAATTCATAAATAGTACTCTCCTAGCTTATTTACAAAACTGATTTTTTCTAAAATAGAGTTGTAAGGTAAAAAATATAAAGAAAGGAGAAATTATGACAGCAGTAGAACCTATTAGAGATTTAAAACATTTACACAAAATAGAAGAGTATTTTGCTCAAAAAAGTAAAAGAGATTTATTATTGTTTACTATTGGAACAAATTGTGGATTAAGAATTTCTGACATTGTTGCACTAAATGTTGGTGATGTAAGAAATAAAAGCCATATCCAAATAGTAGAACAAAAAACAGGTAAATTTAAAAAATTCCCAGTTAATTCAAAATTAAAGCCTATGTTTGAAGATTTCACAAAAGGAAAACATTCAGAAGAACCTTTATTTAAAACAATATTTAACAATAGAATGGATAGATTTGGAGCTTATTACATTCTAAAAGAAGCAGCAAAATCATTACACCTACAAGAAAAAGTAGGAACTCACACAATGCGGAAAACTTTTGGTTACCATCATTATCAAAAGTTTAAAGATGTTGCAATCCTTCAAAAAATCTTTAACCATTCCACTCCTCAAATTACCTTGAGGTATATTGGAATTGAACAAGACCAAATTGATGATAGTTATAATAACTTTATTTTATAGGGTAAAATCCTTTAACAACAATATAGAACATAACATTTTGAGCTCTTAACAGTTTATCAAATATGTAATGAAAGAGATTTATACTAAATTCTACCACAAAAAATATAAAAAGTTTACGTTTGTTATTAATAATTACATTTTTTACAGATGTCCAAAACTTAATATATACTTGATTGTTCAGTACTTTGGCTCTTAACCATATATCAATTTTGTGAACATGTTATTTTTGATTTGCTTATTTCAATATTAACAGAAACAAATTTATTTTCAAATTTGAAAACAAAATGTGAAGTTATTATAAATAATAAAAAATTAATATACCTGAATATCAAGTATATTACGCTTTTAACGGCTCTTAACTTTATTGATATAAAGTTAAGAGATTTGTTGTAGAAGTGATAAAAAATTTTATTAAATGAAAGAAGCTAGAAGTTTATGATGGCAAGTAGCCCGATTGTAGATAAGAATTTAATAGAACAAATCAAACAAAAATATTTGGATAAAAACCAAAAGAGAGATTTGTTGCTGTTTTTATTGTCTATTAATACTGGAATAAAACTTGCAGAACTTTTGAAACTTAGAGTTTGTGATATTAAAAACAAAGATTTGCTAACGATAAAAGAAGCTTATACAAAGAATAAAAAGGTATTTCCTTTAAATACAGAAATTAAAGAATTGGCAAAAGAATACACAGAAAATAGAAAAGCAAAAGAACCTTTGTTTATATCTATTTTTGGCAAAGCTGTTGATAGAATACAAGTTTTTAGAAATTTTAAAGAGATTTGCGTTGAATTAGGCATTGAAAAAGAATATTCAGTATCCTCTTGGAGAAAAACTTTTGGTTACCACTATTACAAAAAGTATGGTGATTTGGCAATGTTGGAATGGCTTTTTAATCAATCAACTGTATCGGAAACTATGAAATATATCGGAGTAAAAGAGGATTTAAATTCTCACTTTAATAAGGAGTTTTGCCTATGATAAATATTGATATTTTAGCACATAGAGGGTATTGGAAGACAGAAGAAGAAAAGAATACAAAAGTTGCTTTTGAAAGAGCTTTTGATAATGGTTTTGGTATTGAAACTGATTTAAGAGATATTTGTGGAAAAATTGTTATTTCGCACAATATGCCAAAAGGTGACGAAATAGCTTTTGAAGAGATTTTGCAAATGTTAAACGGCAGAAATCTGCCATTAGCTCTTAACATTAAGGCTGACGGACAAGCAGATGAAATAAATCGTTTGTTAGCAAAATATAATCATACTAATTATTTTATGTTTGATATGAGTATTCCTGAAATGGTTTACGATTTTAAACTTGGCGGATTAAAAATTTTTACAGGCTTAAGCGATGTTATAACTACTCCAATTATGTTTGAAGAAGCGGATGGTATATGGCTTGACAGTTTTAATTCTGACTGGTTTGGAGCTGAGGAAATTTTAAATCTTCAAAACCAAGGTAAAAAGGTTTGTATAGTTTCACCAGATTTACACAAGAGAGAATATAAGACAATTTGGGAACGATATAAAAATATTGATGGAATAATGCTTTGTACAGATTATCCAATGGAAGCAAAGGAGTTTTTTAATGACAAAAATTAAAGCTGTAATTTTTGATATGGACGGAGTCCTAATTGAGGCTAAGGATTGGCACTATGAAGCTTTAAACCAAGCTTTAGAACTTTTTGGATATAAAATTTCAAGATATGACCATTTAGTAACTTTCGATGGCTTACCAACAAAGAAAAAACTTGAAATGCTTTCTATGGAAAAAGGGTTGCCACAAGGTCTACACAAATTTATAAATCACATGAAACAAATATATACAATGGAACACGTATATATGAAGTGTAAACCCATGTTTCATCACCAATATGCTTTATCAAAGTTAAAAGCTGAGGGATATGGCTTAGCCTTGGCGTCAAATTCTGTAAGGGTAACTATTGATATGATGATGGAAAAAGCTGATTTGCAAAAATATCTTGATTTTACTTTATCAAACCAAGATGTAACCAAATCAAAACCTGATCCTGAAATTTACACAACTGCAATACGAAGATTTGGACTAAAACCTGAAGAATGCTTAGTTGTAGAAGATAATCCAAATGGTGTTAAGGCTGCTTTAGGTAGCGGAGCAAATCTTTTAAAAGTTGAAACTGTTTATGATGTAAATTACAAAAATATAAAAAATAAAATAAATGAAATAGAAGGACAAGAGGCTTTGGCTATTGGAGGTGTTAAGTAATGAACATAATTATTTTAATGGCTGGAAGCACAAAAGATTTTGAAGAAAAAGGATATTCTTATCCAAAATATTTAATTGAAGTTCAAAACAAACCGATGATTCAAAGAACGATTGAATCATTAAAGAATGTTGGAGAAAATATAACTTGTATTATTAGAAAAGAAGACCAAGAAAAGTATTTTTTAGGTGATACAATAAAAATTCTTTGTCCAAGTTGTAATATTATCGAAGTTTCTGGAGAAACAAAGGGTGCAGTATGTACAGCATTGTTTGCGATAGATAAGATTAACAGTGATGACGAACTTTTAATTTTAAACGGTAGTCAGTTAATAAAAACAGATATTAAACCTGCGATTGATAGTTTTAGAGAAAGAAATTTAGATGGTGGAATAGTAACGATAAATGCAGTTCACCCAAAATACAGCTCAGTTTTACTTGATGAAAATGAGTTAGTTATTCAAACAAGTGAAAAACGTCCTATTTCAGATATTGCCTCTACTGGGTGTTGTTATTACAAACGAGGCTCTGATTTTGTAAGTTCAGCATTTGCAGTTATCGAAAAAGATGTTAATACGCAAGGACTTTATTACATAAGTTCCACGTTTAATGAAATGATATTAAATAATAAAAAAATAGGCATTTATGAAATTTCAAAGAAAGATTACATTTCATTTGCCAATTATCAACTGTACGAAAATTATTTATCACATAGAAGGGGATAGAAAGATGATTAATATTGTAATACCAATGGCTGGAGCTGGAAGTAGATTTGCAAAAGCTGGATATGATAAACCTAAACCATTTATTGACGTGCTTGGTAAACCAATGATTTGCCATGTTTTAGATAATTTAAATATGACAAATGCAAAATTTATTTTGCTTGCAAGAGCAGAACACTATAATAATGAACAAGAAACAGTTGACTGGATTAAAGCAAATTATAATGTGGAATTTGTTTTGATTGATAAATTAACAGAAGGTGCAGCTTGCACAGTATTGCATGCACATAGATTGATAAACAATGATACTCCACTTTTGATAGCAAATTCAGACCAGATTGTAGATATGAATATTGCTGATTATATTAATGACAGTGACAACAGAAAATTAGACGGTTCTGTTCTTTGTTTTGAAGATAATGACAAAAAATGGTCTTATGCACGCTTGAACGAGGAAGGTTTGATAACAGAAATCAGAGAAAAAGAAGTTATCTCAGAACATGCAACAGTTGGAATTTATTACTTTAGAAAAGGTTCTGATTTTGTTGAAAACGCTATTGATATGTTTGTAAGAAATGAACGTGTAAATAACGAATTTTATGTCGCACCTGTTTATAACTATGCAATTGCTCGTGGTGGAAAATTTGGAATTTATTCAATCGACAAAACACAAATGCACGGAACCGGAACTCCGGAAGATTTGGATAAGTATATAGAGTTAAAGAAAGGAAAAACACTGTAATGAATGATTTAGTATCAGTCTTAGAAAAATTTTTACAAGAATCAATCGATGGAACAAATTTTACTCCAGAAACTGACGAATCAAATAGTCATATTGAGTTTGATATTGTGGGTTTAAGTTATCAACAAGATTCTTTAAGAATTTCAAATTTGTACCAAGACGATTATGATGAGGAAACGGTTGAGTTTGAAGTAATATTAAATGCTGATTTTGATATTTCATTTGAAGGTGAAGATTATTCTGAAGCTAGTTACGATAAAGAAGATGATGAATGGTACAATACTGAAACTGTTTCAGAAAAACATATATATCGAAAACAATTGAATCTTAATGTAGAGTTAAACTTAGCTCTAGAATCTTTTGAAATAACTACACCACAAAACGAAGTTCATATTGATGTAAATATAAATGATTATTTAGGTAAAGAATAATGAAAACAGCAAAATTAGAAAATATGATAAAAGGTTGGTTCGTGGGGAACTTTGAGCCAACCCTAATAAAAACAAACGATGTGGAAGTTGCAGTTAAAGAATATAAAAAGGGTGATTATGAGGAAAAACATTATCACAAGATTGCAACTGAGATTACAGTAATTACTCAAGGCAGAGTAAAAATGAATGGCGTTGAGTATAAAAAGGGCGACATTATAGTAATGGAACCAAACGAATCAACTGATTTTGAATGCCTTGAAGACGGAACACAAAATGTGGTCGTTAAATATCCTGGGGCAAATGATGATAAGTATTTATGTGAAATATAGAGATTAATTTAAAGTTTTAGATGAATTAATCATTAATAAAAGAAAGGAAAAACTAAATGGACAAAGAAACAAAACAAGCATTAGCAACCATTTTAAGTGAAATTTATGAATTAAAAAATCAAATTTTAAAATTACAAAATGAAAATAGTGAATTTAGAATCGAAGCACTAAAATGTGGTTATGAACATATTATTAATGAAGAATTAGGTATACATGATAATCAATTTGAATTTCCATTAACAGAAGTAAAATATGATGAAATACTAAAGTGTTTAGATGATTACGAAAGAGAAAATTCAGTAGGAATTGAAAACTTAACGGGATTTTATGATTTTCCTTCAGAAATTCAAAATAGATTTTCTAGAATTGAATGGTTATACGCTTTTAAAGCAATGAAAGCAGAACATCGTTTTAATAACATTATTTCAAGAATCGAAGATAGTCAAAATTCTCCAGCAGAATTTCATAATTTATAAAAATGACAAATAATGAAAAATGGCTTAGATATTAAAAAATAATGATTATGCCTTTTATAGGATTTTAGATGATTTAGGGGAATGAAATGCTTACTTTAAATAATCAAAGAGAATATTTTAAAAATTTAGATTTTCTTAGATTTATATTTGCAATAATAATAATAATAATATTTCATATGAGTAGAATTGCTTGCGTTGATATTAATTCAATGCCTTTATTTAATGAAATATTAATTCAAACTGATAATATGAATAAAATAGTTGAGTGCTTTTTTATTTTATCGGGATTTATGTTAATAATTTCAAACGTTAAGGATAAGAATTTTATACCATTTATTTTATCTAAATTTTTCCGTCTTTCTCCTACGATAATATTTTGTGTTTTTATTTTTCTTATCCTTTCTTTTTTTAAAATCTCCAAATTTTACTTCTTTAATAATATATTTAGTATCTTTTTTTTAAATGGTCTTGAAATTGGAACAAACCGTAGCGTTTTTGGTTCATTTGGCAATGTTCACTCATCATGGTATGTTTCAGTTCTAATATGGGTAAGTCTATTATATAAATACATATTAAAAATTTATGGTGAAAAATGTTTTAATTTTATTGTACCTTGTATTATTATTAGTTCAATTTGGATAAATAATAATAATTTTTATACAATTATTCCTGGTACAATTCTTCGCGGATTATATGCTATTGGTATTGGTTGTATGCTTGGTGTTTTGTATAAAAACAATTGTAATTTTATTAAAAATAGTTATAATTCCCCAAAAGCAAAATTTATTTTTACTTTATTAGAAGTATCAACATTCATATATTTTATATTGACAATCTGCATAGCTAAAATTGAAAAATTATCTGTAAGTGAATTTATGTTTTTATTTTCAATTATTTTATTTACATTTGTTATAAAAAAAGGATTACTATCCAAACTTTGTAACCAAACATGTCTAGCATATCTAGGAAAGTTTAGTTATTCAATATTTATATCTCATTGTATTTTATTAGATGTATTTCGTAAGTACGTTTTTACAACTAATTTTATGGCAAAATGTACAAATCCAGGTTTTATTTTTGTGTTTAGCATAATTTGTTGTATTGCATTTGGAATTGTAACATATTTTTTGATTGAAAAACCTTGTTATCAATTCTATAAAAACTTTTTGATAAGAAAGGAGAATAATATTTAGATGATTGAATCAAAAGACATATCCGTTGTTGTACAAGGGGCTATAGACTCAAAAAATACTCCATTGTGCTTAAAAAGTATTAGAAAAGTTTTGCCAAAAGCAACAATTATTCTTTCAACATGGGAAGATAGCGATATTAAAAACTTAGATTATGATAGGATTTTGTTAAATCAAGATCCTGGAGGATTTAAAGACCGTAATTCTAATTTTACAAACAACTTACTACGACAATTAGTTTCAACTCAAAATGCACTAAAAATTGTTGATACAATGTATACTTTAAAAATTAGAACTGATATTTTATTAAAATCTGCAAAATTTTTAAAATATATTAACGAATTCAATGATTGCAATTCAGAGTATAAAATATACAATGAAAAAATAATAACAACATCCTTTTTTACAAAACGTTTTTTATGTGATAAAAAAGGTAAATACTTCATGCCAGTTCCATTTCATGTTAGCGATTGGTTTTCTTTTGGTTTATCCAAAGATATAAGAAATATATTTTCTATTAGGTTGCCAGATGAACCCTTACAAAGCGAATATTTTTATAATCAAAAATTGGATTTCGATAGCCTAAATTTATTAGGATGTTCTCACCAATATTGTCCAGAACAATATATAACATATCATTCATATCAAAATTTTAGTAAAAATCCAGTAAAATTTGAAAATTATTTAGACTATGACAATTTAAATACAACAGAATCTGAATTATATATATTAAATAATTTTAAAATATTTTCGCCACAAGAACTTGATTTTATATGTTTAAAAAACAACACAAATTCAGACTTTTATAGGGTATGGTGTAAAAATCCATTCTCAGTACCTTATATTTTATGGAATGGATTATATCGACCATATATCTACAGAATATTATATAAAAGATACTGTGATAAAAATTATACGATACCACTAAGAATTAAATTTAATGAAGCACTAGAAAAAATTATTATTGCGAGAGGTAAAAAATGCATAACATATTAGTAAGTATTATTATTCCTGTTTATAATCGTGAAAAATACATTCAAGATACAATTAATAGCGTATTAAGTAGCTCTTACAAAAATATTGAAATTATTTGTGTCGACGATGGTTCAACTGATAAATCTTTTGAAATTATTAAAAATTTAGCGTTGACGGATGATAGAATTATTATATTTTCTCAAACAAATCAAGGTGTTTCTGTTGCAAGAAACACAGGGTTAAACATTTCAAAAGGAAAATATGTTATGTTTGTTGACTCAGATGATTTTATAAGTCCTACAGCGATCTCTAAATGCTGTGAATACTTGGAACAATTTAATGCAGATATAATTTGTTTTAATATGTTAGCACTAACTAAAAATTGTAGAGAACACTTGTGCTTTAATGATAATTACTTTGATTCATATTTAGTAAATTGCGAAGCAAAAAATTACAATAAAGCAATTAATTTTACAAATGCAGCTCCTTGTATTATCAGAAAAAAGTTTTTAGATGCTAATAACATAAAATTTATACCTAATCATATATATGAAGATTGGGTTTTCATGGTTGAAGTTTTTACAAATAACCCATATTGTGTTTTTCTAAATGAACCTTTTTATTTTTATAATAGAACCGTAGATATAAGTCTAACAAGCAATCTCTCTGAAAAATGTATAGATTTATTTGATTCATATAAAATATCTAAAGCTATTATTAATAATAAAGATTTAAATCATGTTTGGAATAAATTAAATGACAATAAAATTTTAAATGAATGCTTGCAATTTTTCTTTAATAGGATATTGAGGTCAAAAAATGAAAAAATATTTAAGTTATACATTGAAAATTTAAAATCATTAGTTGATAGTTTTAATCCTGTTTATCTTAGAAGTGTATTATACAAAGAAAACGATGATATGCAAAATGCTATCGAATATATTTTATCAAACAAGATTATTAAAAAAAATCGATTAAAAGCACATCTCCATAAAGGCAAAGCAATAAAAAGTTTTTTTAATTTTGTTTCTGAGACTTTATCTTTTTGGTTTTATCTATTAAAAACGGAGGTCTAAATGCTTAATTCAAAGGATATCTCTGTCGTCGTGCAGGGTGCAATAAATAAGACAGAAACAAAAAAATGTTTGAAAAGTATCAGAAAATTTTTGCCTGATGCAGAAATTATTCTTTCAACTTGGGAAAACTCTGACGTAACTAATCTTATAGGATTATATGATAAAATTATTTTTAATAAAGACGTTGGAGCTCCAGTTGTTGGAGAAGTAAACGGTAAAAAAATTTATAATAACATGAATCGTCAATTACTTTCTACACAAGAAGGTATAAAACAAACTACTAGAAAATATGTTCTTAAGTTTCGTTCAGATTTAATTCTTTCAAATACAAACTTTTTAACTTTCTTTGATAAGTACACAGAAAGAGGCGAAGAATATAAATTATTTGAACATAAAATACTAATACCAACATTAGTTACAAGATTTTCAATTGATAAAAACTTGTTAACCCCATTTCATTTTTCTGATTGGTGGTTTTTTGGCTTGAAACAGGATATAGAAGAGTATTTTTTGAAGACACCTCTTGTAAAAGAACCTGAGTTTTCTAATTATTTTAATAATGTTGAAAATTCTGAAAAAGTTAGTCCTTATTTACCTATTGCAATCAAATTTTCTCCTGAACAATATTTTGGATATTCTTGTTTTGCAAGAAATTTTGAAGATATCTATATGGAAGATGCTTCAGATATTAATGATCTAATTGTTGAAAAATATAGAAAATGTTTAATTAATAATTTTATTGTTCTAGATTATAAACGTTCAGGTATTTATTTAAATAAATACTTATCTGCAAGAAATGAAATCCTACAGGGACCTTGCTTTTTCGGACTTTATAATTTTTATAGGTTTGAAAAAGATTATAAAGAGTTTTGCGATAAAAATTATAAAATAATTACTAATAATAAAATTTTTGAAGATGAAGAATATCGATTAGCTTTTTTAAAAGTCTATCATCATATTTCAAGAATAAAAATTTCTCAAATATCCTTATCAAATAAACTTGAAAATATTTTTATTAGTATTCCTTATTATACTATTAAATTTATCTTAAAATACTGGAAATATTTACTAAAATAAAGGGGAACAAAATTATGAAACTAAATATGACAACAGCACAAAACTCTTTCAGATATGGATGGCTATTATCTCGTATATGGCCATACATTAGACCATTTTGGTTTAGGATAACATTAGGATTTTTAATTGCTATCCCATTGGGTTTGTTAGACGGTGTAACAGCTTTTGCACTAAAACCATTTATGGATTATGTAGTAGGAAAACAAGATTGGGTATTTCATTTGTTTGGAAATGAATACACTCTGACTTGGCAATTATTTGCGTTTTTAATCCCGTTTGCAGTTGTTGCATTTGCAGGAATTCAAGGTGTCCTTAGATATTTAAACGATTACATTTCAGCTTGGACAAGTGCTCATATTACAAATAATGTTAAATTTGATTTGTTCCACAAATTGGTTCACATGGATCCACAATTCTTTGACGAAAATTCATCAGGTATTGTAATTTCAAGATATATGGGCGACCCAACAACTGCCTCTGCAGGTATCGTTGATAACATAAAAACTATTACAACAAGTTTGTTTGGTGCGTTAGGTCTTATTGCAGTTATGCTTTACAGTTCTTGGAGATTAGCATTAGTTGGTGTAATTGTTTTAAACATTGCCTTTTTACCTGTTGCATTAATAAGAAAACGTATAAAAGATGCATCAAATAAAAATATGGTTATTGGTGGTAATATTACAACTAATATCAATGAAACATATTCAGGTAATAAAGTTATGGCGGCTTATGGCTTGCAAGATAGACAAGAAGAGTATTTTGTTAGACAAACTTGGGAAGGTTACAATGTCGGAATGTCTTTATTAAAAAGAGCAGGCTGGATGAGTCCAATGATGTATTTAATTGCATCAATTGGTATTGCAATAGTTTTGGCTTATGGTACAAGTTTAATCAATAACGGAATTATGACAGCAGGTTCTTTCGCATCGTTCGTAACTTCATTATTGTTATTATACAAACCAGTTAAAACATTAGGAAATACTTTAACAGGTATTCAAGGTATTTTTGTTGCTATGGGCAGAGTATTTGAATTGTTTGATTTAGAACCTGAAATCAAAGATTCAGCAAATGCTGTCGAAATGAAAGGCTTTGATAAAGAAATTCAATTTAAGGATGTGTATTTTGAATATGTTCCAAATCAACCAGTGTTAAAGGATATTAATTTAACCATTCCTAAAAACGAAACTCTTGCAATTGTTGGTAACTCTGGTGGTGGTAAATCAACATTAGTTAATCTTCTACCAAGATTTTACGACATTAAATCTGGTGCGATTACTATTGACGGCAAAGACATTAAAGATTTTACAATCAAATCATTACGTCAAAATATTTCGATGGTATTCCAAGATAACTTTTTGTATTCAGGTACTGTAAAAGAAAATATTATGATGGGCAAACCTAACGCAACTGAAGAAGAATTAATGTCTGCAATAAAATCAGCACACTTAGAAAAAACAATTAAAGAACTTCCACAAGGTTTGAATACAATGCTTGGAGAAAGAGGTCTAACTTTATCAGGAGGACAAAGACAACGTGTTGCAATCGCAAGAGCAATGCTTAGAAACGCACCTATCGTTATCTTAGATGAAGCAACTTCAGCTCTTGATAATGAGTCAGAAGCAATCGTACAAAAAGCAATGGACAACTTGATGCAAAACAAAACAGTATTTGTAATTGCACATAGATTATCAACAATCAAAAATGCAAATAGAATTGCAGTTATAAATGAAGGTGAACTTGTTGAACTTGGCACTCACGAAGAACTTATGGCAATAGAAAACGGTGAGTATAAACATTTATATGAAATGCAATTCAGAACACAGGAGGAATCGAAATAGTTTGAACTATCAAACAAAAGAG
>DBIX01000076.1 GCA_002297005.1 Cyanobacteria bacterium UBA791
TGATAAACTTTAGCTTTTTGACTCTTTTTGTTAACTTTTGTTAACATAAATTTGATAGAAATAATTTAATTTATTTGTTGGGGTGGAAACCCCAACCTGCAATACTACCCTCTCTAAATATTGAGAGAGGGTAATTTTTAAAAATTTAAAAAACTAAAAGGCGAAATTTTTACTTAGTAAAAATTTCGCCTTTTGTTACCTCAAGTCCGGTTTATTATCCCGTCATTAGCTATATAATCTCGATTTGTAAATAGTTTTTTCTCGAAAAATTTCGAGTCTTAAATACAATAATACAGTATTTTTAAAAATTTTCTATAATTCTTGAGAGCTATTTTTTGCTTTTTTCCATAATGCATCAAATTCCTCGAAAGAATATTCTGTCAAAGGTTTTGTAGCTAATTCTTCCATTTTTCTAAAACGTTTCATAAATTTTCTATTAGCAGTAATCAAGCATTGTTCCGCATCAAGTTTATGCCATCTTGCTAAATTTACAACTGCAAAGAAAATGTCCCCCATTTCTTCTTCCATGTGTGCTAAATCATTTTCTTCGCAAGCTTCGTCAAATTCTTTAAATTCAGATTCAATACATTCTTTTAAAGTTTCTCTTTTATCCCATTCAAAACCTACTTTTACAGCTCTTTTAGAAATTTTTTGTGCTGTCATAAGTGCTGATTGAGATGTTGAAATGCCGTCCATTTGTGATTTTCTGTCGGTTTTTTCTTCTTGTTTAAGTTTATCCCAATTTACCACAACATCATCTGCTGAATTAACTTTTGTATTTCCAAAAACGTGAGGATGTCTATGAATAAGTTTATCTTTTAATTCTTTTGCAACATCTTCAAGCGTAAATTCATTATGCTCTGATGCTATTTGAGAATGTAATAAAACTTGTAAAAGCACATCACCTAATTCTTCTCTCAAATGTGCTGGGTCTTTTTCGTCAATAGCGTCAACTGCCTCATAGGCTTCTTCAATCATATTTGGTCGAAGTGAAGTATGAGTTTGTTCTCTATCCCAAGGACAGCCATTTTCTGAACGTAAAATTCTTACAACTTCAATTAATTCTTCTAAATTTTTATATTGCATAATTTATTTACCTCAAATTTCATGTCTATGCTACAATAAAAACTATGAAAAGAAAACCGATAGTAGCAATAGTTGGAAGACCAAATGTAGGCAAATCTACATTTGTTAATCGTCTTTTAGGAAAACGTCATTCAATCGTTGATGACCAACCTGGTGTAACTCGTGACAGAATTTACACAGATGTTGAGTGGCAAAACAAATGGTTCACCGTTATCGATACAGGCGGAATTATTCCTGATGATGACGATGAAATTATGAACTCAATTTTTGACCAAGCAAAAATTGCTTGCGAAGAAGCTGACAAAATTATCTTTGTTGTAGATGGTAAAGATGGTGTTCATCCAGTTGATGAGGCTATTGCAAATATTTTACGTATGACAGACAAACCAGTTTTCTTGGTTGTAAATAAAATTGATTCATACTTAGAAAACAATATGTGTGCTGATTTCTATTCATTAGCAATCGGTGAACCTCACGCAATCTCTGCTCTTCATGGCTCAGGCGGAGTTGGTGATATTTTAGAATTAATTACAGAAGATTTTGAAATTAATGACGAAAAAGAAGAAGACGATGGCAGAATTAAAATTGCTATTGTTGGTCGTCCTAATGTTGGTAAATCTTCTATTACAAATGCACTTTTAAACAAAGAACGTGTAATTGTTTCAGATGTTTCAGGTACAACTCGTGACAGTATTGATAGTTTAGTTCATTATGAGGGTAAAGAATTTATCATTGTTGATACTGCTGGTATCCGTAAAAAAGCAAAAGTTGACTGGGGTGTTGAAAAATTTGCAGTTGACAGAGCTATCCGTTCTATTCGTGATTGTGATGTTGCAATTCTTGTTATAGATGCAACTCTTGGTATTTCTGACCAAGATAAAAAAATTGCATCAACAATTACAGAAGCTGGTAAAGGTATTATTATTGCAGTAAACAAATGGGATTTAATCGAGGATAAAAAATCAAATACGATTGGTGAATTTGATAAGAAAATCTCAAAAGATATTCCATTCTTAGAATATGCACCAAAAATTTATATTAGTGCAAAAACAAAACAAAGATTAACAAGTATTTATACAAAAACTCAAGAAGTTTATGAACAATGTACAAAACGTATTTCTACTGGTTTATTGAATAAAATCATTAATGAGGCATACGTTATGAACCCACCACAAAGTGTTAAAAACAAACGTCTTAAAATTCTTTATACAACACAAGTTGGGGTTAAACCACCTACATTTGTTATTTTTGCAAACAATTCTGATTTATTAAAAGATCACTATAAGCGATACTTGGAAAACAAATTGAGAGAATCTTTCGGATTCTTTGGTACGCCAATTCGTATTTCTTTACGTGAACGTAAAATGAAAAATAAATAATTAGTAAGTTGAGTTGATTAAATTTTTTGCTATTTCAACTGCCTCGTTAAAAGATTTCGTATCTTCTAAAAGGTTGTCTTGTTCTACGTATTTTTTTACTATTTTACGAGCGAATGAGCCTATCGCAACTCCACTAATATTAATATCACAAAGGTTTGAAAGTTCTTTTGTTTTCGAATTTGTTCCACCAGAAAGTACAACATAAACTGGCAAATTGTTTTTTTGAATAACTTCTGCCATAGCGACTGCTTGAAGAGTTGTTTTGTAATCATCAATTCCACCACTCATTGGGTTTCCGTCTGCTTGGATTATTGTTGAATAAGGTTTTCTATTTTTAATAAGTTTTTTTATACGAGAAATGATTTTTTTATCTCCAAGTATTGAACGGTCAATACAAAGGCTCATAATTCCATCGTATTTGCTTTCAATATATCTCCAATTTTGTTCTACTTCTTCCTCGTTGTCCGAGCAGGCATGAAGCTCTATGCATTGAGGGTTATACTTTAAAATGGCTGGCAAAACTTCTTTTAAATCTCTTGTTTTTGAATAAGTTTCAATAGCATTGTTTGGGCAGACAGAAATACATTGTTTGCAACCTACGCATTTTTTTTCATCAATAGTACAGTCCTTTATTGCATTTTGTATACAAGCTTTTTCACACCCCAAACAATTACAACAAATGTCTTTATTTATTTTTGCTTTAACTGTGTGAGGGTCATCTTTTATTCCGTAAGAAAAACATAAAATAGCATCTGGGCAAGTCTTTGACGCAATTTTGCCAACTTCTTCGCTCATACACAAATCAAATACCTTGCATCCTGCTTCATAATAAATTTTCATGAGTTTTTTAATTGCAGAGGTATCTTCGTTTCCAGCTCCGCAAACAAGCTTGAAGTATTTATTTGATTTTAAAAGTTCTTCTATCATAATTCCTCACATAAAAATTATATTAAAAATAAACTGTTTTACAAACAATCCATCAAGTCCGTAATTTTACGGACTTTAAGTTTAAAATTAAAAATAATATAATACATTGAAACATAGCCTTTTAAAGTTGAAAAATTTTACCCATAAGAAAGGTATAAAAATGGCAAACTTTAAAACACCCTACACTTTTATTGCAGGGACAAAAGCCAAGGCTGAAGAGGTCAATGAGAATTTTGATGCAATAAAAGATGAATTAAATAAAAAATTGGATAAAAACGAAGATGGGACTATTGTTGTAAAAGAGGCGACCTCTGATAATCAAGCAATTAATAAAAAACAACTTGATGATACTGTAGAAAAACTTGATGAAAAGTTTTCGAAAATTACATCCACAATTGAATACAAAAAATCTTTTCTTGTTGATAAAGGTAATATGACAACAGGTGGAAGAGTAGATTTATTGAATGTTGAGGATAATACAAAAGTTGTATTCAAGGTTGATGAGGGCGAAAGTTATAAACCTCTAAAATGCACAAGAGCCGATAGTTCACAATTTACAAGAACCTCAATTCCTGAACTACAAATAACTACTTTTGCAGATGGTACTTATAATTTATTTGTTAGTGATACTGGTAATTGTGAAGCTATTTCAAGCAAAATTTATAAACAAAAAACTATGCCTCAAAAAGTTATAGAATCAGCTTGGACTCAGCCAAAACTAACAAGTGCGGGAACTATTGGTGGAACAAGTTTTGCTTGTGCTGTTAGTACTCAATTTTCAGGTTACGAGGCTTTTAGAGCTTTAGATGGTACAAAAACAGGTGGTAACGGTGATAGTGCTTGGTGTTCAACTGGTTTACCAGCGTATTTTACTTTTTATAATCCAAATCCAATAAAAGTAACTGGTCTTGAAATTTGGAATAGAACTTATGGTAATATTTGTGCGATTAAAGGTGGTGAAATTCAAGCTTCAAATGATAATCAAACTTGGGTTACTTTGACTACTTTTACAAATACAGTTACTGCTCATAATGCATCGTGGACTATTGATTTGTCTGATAATACGCAAGGCTATAAATATTATAAAATTTATATTACAAGTTCAACAGATTATTACGGTAAATATCAACCAGGGATGGGGGAATTGGCAATTACTGCAAACGAATATATAGACGGCTGTAAAGCAAATGATATTTGGTTGGACACTTCTGATAGACCTTATAAAGCTTACAAGTTTGATGGTTTAAATTGGGATACAGAATTTGATTATGTTCCGCTACCTCAAAATATTTCAATAAGTAATGGTGAAATTGTTTCAGCAGATGTGATTAGTGCTTATGGTATAAATGGGTATGATGAATATTTGAATTTACCTGATTATACTCAACCAACTTCACTAACAAATGGAGCAAATTTTACCGCTCCGCTTGATGGATGGATTTGTACAAGTACAACTGCAAAGCCAATTTATAGAAATGAGGTTTTTGTTCCAACGACGACTGGTTATGTATATTACCCAAATAAAGGAGTGTCTTAATGTTTTATAATTTAGATAATCAAAATAATATTTTAAATCCTAGTACAAGATTTGGTGAAAAGTTTTCAAATATTGATTACTTTAATTTTGTTAATGCACCTGAAAATTATTATATTTACGATGAAGTAACCGATGAAATTATTAAAAATCCAAATTTTGAAAATGAAATTGAACAAAAAGAAAAGGAAAATGCTCTTAAAGTACTTGAAAGAGAACTTGAAGAACTGGATAAAAAGAGGATTAGAGCTATTTGTGAACCCTCTATTAAAAATGAAGAAACACAAGAAACTTGGCTTGATTTCTATAATTCTCAGGTTATCGAGGTGAGAAATAAAATTATTGAATTAAAAACGGAAAAGGAATAGTTTCTATGGGGATTTTTTAAATCCCCTGTTTTTTTATGTTATGTTATTAATATGAAAAAGTTTTTAGAAGAGTTAAAGAACAGAAATTACATAAAAGGTGTTAAGGTAGAGTTTGAAACAGAAGTTGTTTCGAATGCCGAACTTCAGTATTTATCTGATATGTTAAAGGATTTGGAGATTGGTTTAACAATAAAACTGGGCGGAGCTACAAGTATTTTTGATATAAAAAAAGCTAGAGAATTTGGTGCAAAAACGATTGTTGCTCCTATGGTTGAATCAGCTTATACAGTAAAGAAATTTGTTGAAGCCGTAAAAACAATTTATGGTAATGTTTTTCCTGATTTGTACGTAAATATTGAAACTCAAAATGCTTTTACATATTTGTATGAAATTTTTGAAGTTGCACAAAATATTAAAGGCGTAACTCTTGGCAGAAGTGATTTGACAGCTTCTTTAGGTATGGATAAAACTACTGTAAATTGTCAAAAAATAGAAGATTTTGCATCTATGTTGCAAGGTTTTTGTCATACAAACGGTAAAGAGCTTATTGTTGGTGGAAATGTCGATTTGATGTCATTACCATTTTTCAAAAAATTGCTTTTCTTATCGGCTTTTGAAACTAAAAAAGTTATATTTGATTCTTCTTTAGTAAAAAATAACGCTGAATTTGAAGAAAATCTTATTCTTGCATTTAAGTTTGAGCTTGAATGGATTAAAAATAAAGAATACACTACAAAAGAAGATATTTTAAGAGTTAAAAATATTGAACAAAAACTTGATGTTTTAGAGTATTACAAAAATTTAGGTTAGAGTTTTTTGTAGATGAAATAAACATTATTATCAATTATTTTTGTGTCAACTAGAATTGCTTTTTCTTGAACTATTTTATGTATATCTAAAAACATTTTTGAAAGCATTCCGTTTAATATATTTTTTTCTGAATAATTTTCATCCTTAAATAACTCGTGCAAATCTTTTTCAGAAATAAGAGTTTCTGTATCGCCACCAAAAATAGCAAACATAATGTAATGACCTTTTTCTACTGGGTTTACAAATGTGTCTAAAATATATTTGTGGAAGTTTTCAGAGATACAATTATCTGATAAAATAATATTTCTAAAAACTGTATTTATTTTTTCTGTTTTAAAATCTTCTATTGTTTTTTCTGAATAAATATTAGGGTTATTATAAATTCTTAACTCTTGTATTGCTTCTATTCTTGGAATTTTAGGTGAATTTTCATCCATATAATGAGAAATTACAGAGGATGCAAATGGCATAATCACCATATCCTTGTTTGATAGGTTTAATGAATTTATTACGTTAACAGAACTCATTAAAGCATTTGTTTTTAAAGCTTTTACTGTTTTGTCTGTAAATACAAAATATGTTGAAAAGATTAAGTAATAAATTACAAAGAAAATAGCAAAAGATTTTTTTGCATTTTCTAACCCACAAGTCAATAAAATAAGTAATAGTGGCGATACAAAAATCACATATCTTGGAGCTAAAACTATAGTTTTGTTTATTGCAAAAATAATAAATACTAATAATGTTATAAATGTGATTAGTGATAAAAGTCTAACATTTTGGCTAGAAGATTTTACTGCTAAATAAATAATGTAAATTGCTATAAATAGAGGTATATAAACAAATAATAATGTGTGTAAGTTTATATAAAATGGATTTAATGTTGCCCAATAAATTGTTCCAAAATCAGGTGCTAAAAAGTTTTGGAAAATACCAAAAATATTTGCAAGACTAAAATCTGTTACGTGTGATAAAAGGAATGAGGCTCTTTTTAAAGAAAAATCTAAAAGTGTTATAAAATATGGAAGTAAAAGTATTCCTAATATTCCATTTGATAGTAAATATTCTTTCAGGTTTTTAGATTTTGCATAAATTATTATTGTAGAAATGATTTGTGCTAAAACAAAAACAAATGCCCCGATAAAGGTATATGGCATAAGAAGATTTACTAGGGTTAATTTTAATAAGGCTTTTTTACTATCAGATTTTATATATTCCATTAGGTAATTCATTGATAAAATTGTCATAAACAACACAATAGAATACATTCTAACTTCAGTAGAATAGACAATATTAAAGGTGTTAAAAGTTATTAATAAAGGTGCAATTAGTGCAAATTTTTCTTCAATAAAATGTTTTGCAAGTTTGTAAGAGTATGGAATACTTAGCAAACCAAAAATTAGAGATAAAATTTTTAGTGCAATATCGCTTTCTCCAAATAGATTTATCCAAAAATGCAAAATATAAAAATATAATGGCGTATGTTGTAAATCAATGTTTTGTAAATAGTTGCTTATTCCAAATGGAAACGTCATTTTTGCAATTAGTACTGATTGAGCCTCATCGTACCATAGAGGTAAATCTATAAATACTAATCGTAATTCTAAACCAATTAAGATTAGTAATCCCATAATCAAAAATAAGTATTTACGTGATAGTAAGTTCATAGAGATTATGTTACTATAAAATTTATGAAAAATCCTGAAACTATAAAAAATTTGTTTAATAATTTAGCAAAAAAATATGATTTCTTTAATAGGGTAATTTCTCTTGGTATGCAAACAAGAGTCAAAAAGAAAAGCTTAGAGTTGCTGAATATTTCTGATGGGAATAATGTTCTTGATATATGCACAGGAACAGGGGATTTGGCTTTTTTTATAAATAAAATTAATCCAAACTTAAATATTACTGGAATTGATTTTTCAGAAAAAATGCTTGAAATTGCAAGAAATAAACAAAAAGATTATCAAAATAACATGAAATTTTTCTTGGCAGATGGTAGGGAACTGCCATTTGAAGATGATACCTTTGATATTGTGACAATAGGTTTTGGATTAAGAAACATTGAAAACTACGAAAGAGTAATAAGTGAAATCCATAGAGTTCTAAAACCAAAGGGACAAATTTTAAATCTTGATTTTAGTTGTGATAAATCCTTTGCAAATTCTGTTTTTGATTTATTAACAAGTCTTTTTACAAGTTTTACTTCTAAAAAATCTTCTTTTAAATATTTGATAGAGTCAAAAAAAGAATTTTTAAATTCTATAGACTTAATAAACCTTTTTAGACGCAAAGGCTTTATTTTCTTGAGAAGAAAGTATTATGCGTATGAAGTAATTTCTGCAGAAGTTTTTAGAAATAATAAATAGGTTTTTATAATTTATTTTAGCTTGTCAAGTCCGTATTTTTGCGGACTTTTTTATTTTTTTAAATTTGTCATAATAATAAAGTCTTAAATAAGAAAAGGAAATAATAAAACTTATGGCAAATTACTATAAAAATGCAGAACCAATATAAATAAAAGGAATAGCCATTGAGATTAAACTTAGTATTTGTAGGATTAGCACAAAATTTGAGTTTAAAAATTTTTCATTTTTTATGCTTATGTTTAAACATCTTTCAAAAATATAAATAATTAAACTTAAAGTGAACCAAAAACAATTGGAGTTCCTATTTCATCTAAGTTTCGACTAAATGATAAAAAGTATAAAGAGATAAATGTGTAAGTTATAAATGCAAATATAAATAATCCAATGATTACAAAGAAATTGAAACCATAGCTACTTCTAAATTTGGCTTTTTTAATTTATCTAAAAACATAAGAGTATATTACACAAAACAAGAAAGGTGAACAACAATACTTATGGCTAAAAATTTGGAAGTTGACAATGAAATGAAAGATTTATCAATATGTGTTTATAAAGGAAATTTTTATACAACACTTATTAAACTCAAAAGACCTTTTGCGAGACTATATACTCCAAAAATTAAATATAAAATAAAACCAGAAAGCAAAAAAGCTATAAATAGTATTGAAAAAATACAACCTAATATAAAAAACATATTATAAATTTTGTTTTCTAAAATGAATTTATTTTTTAATTTTAAATTTTTAGATGTTTCAAAGATATAAACAAATATAGAAATTATCAAAATAAAAAAATAAATTGCTAGATATATCGGTGAAATTATAAAACCGATAATATTACCATCAAAAGGTGAACAGAAAAGCTTTATAAACAACGGATATAGAATAATTATCCAGCCTGAAACGGCAATTATATTAGCACTTCGGGAATTTTTTAAATCGTTTAAATTCATATACTAATTATTACATAAATTGAAAGGAAAATCTAATGACAGAAAAATTTTTAATCAAAGATTTGCAACAATTAGCTGGGTACGTTTATAAAAAACAATTCCAAAAACCAAAATGTTGGATAGAAATAGATGAGTACAATGAACCTATAACTGGCATGTATGCCGTAACATTTGTAAAAAATAATACAATTGTGATTTCTTTTAGAGGTACTGATAAAAATTCTAAACGTGATGTTTTGAACGATATATTTATGGCTTCAAATATGTTACCTCCTCAAATAGTTTCAGCACAAAAATATTATAGAGAGATAAAAAATAAATTTCCAAATAAAGAAATAATTTTAACAGGACATTCTTTAGGTGGAAGTTTAGCTCAAATTGTTGGCAGTCAAACAGGGAATAAAACTGTAAATTTTGGTGCGTATGGAACTGGTAATTTTGTAAATTCTCAAATAAAAACAGATAGAAATATTACAAATTATGGGAATATTGAAGATCCAATTTTTACTTCCAATATAAAAAATCAAATCGGAAAAACAATGATAATTTCTGATGATATTTCTGATAATTCAAAACGTCAAATTTCAAAAGGTATGAATAATATAAATTTCAATACTGAAAAACATTATTTAGAAAATATTGGAGATTTAGATAAATCTGTTGAATACAAAGGTCAAAAATTACCTATCGAAAATAATTTATTGATAAATTTAAATATAGAAAAGAATATAAATGCTCGAGATGTTGATAAAAAGAGAGTTATTACAAGAGAAGAAATTGGACAAATGACAAAAGATGAATACGATAAGAATGAAAATTTTATCAATCAGCAGTTAAAACTTGGAAATATCATGTCAAAAGCTCAAGCTGATGAGAAAGTTAAAACAGGTGATTTAATTTGGGTAGAGGGTTATACTCGTGAGGACGGTACAAAAGTTTGTGGTTATTATAGACGTAAATAATAATAAGCAAAAAAAAATGGAAAAGCTAAAATAGCTTCTCCAGAATTAAGAATAGCTGGAAGTATGAAAAAGATTTAATATACTTATATTAAACTCCATTAAAATTTTTATTTCTATAGCCACATGGGCGATTTAATAGGATAATTCTTGAGTAAATACTTAAAGGTAAAAAAAGAGGAGAAGCTATATTGCCTCTCCGGAATTAAGAATAGCTGGAAGTATGAAAAAGATTTAATTATATTAAACCGATTTTTAGCACGAAAAACAATTAGCCACACAGTTATATCTTTTGGATAATTATGTTTATAGTATAATGGAGCTATGGTTAGACTATCAAACGAAGCAACTGTACAATTTTTAGGAAGCTTAATTTACGGCGTATTTAGTATTCAACGATTAATGACAGAAATGGTTGCCATTAACCCACCAAAAGAAAACTGTCTGTATGCTATCTGGCATGCAAACCTTTTGAGTGTACATTGTTTAAAAGACAATAATAACGGTCCTCTAAATATTATGATTAGCCATTCCCGAGATGGTAAAATCGTAACTAAGATTACTGAGAATTGGGGTATTAAAGTTATTCGTGCTTCATATCACCGTAAAGGAAATATTAGCGGTAGTAAAGAACTTGTTGAGAAACTAAAAAATGGTGAATGTGGTGCTATTATGGTGGATGGACCTAGAGGTCCTAAAGAGGTTGTAAAAGACGGCATTGTAAAACTTGCAAAAATGTCAGGAAAGCCTGTTGTTCCAACGTATATGTATTCACCACAAAAAACTCTTTTGACTCTTCCAGGGTGGGACGGAATGAGAGTTCCATTTACAATATCAAAAATAGTTGTATTACACGGTGAACCTATTTACGTTGATGAAAATGCGTCAACTGAACAAATAGAAGAAAAAAGATTAGAAATTCAAAAATCTATGGAACAATTAAAAGCGATTGCTCCTCAAAAATTTAAAGAGGTATTCAGATTTGGGTTATGGAAAAGAAAGAATTTTTAAACGTACTTGGAATACAAATCCAATCTACACTTGGGGATAAAAAAGAAAATTATAAAAAGGTAGAAGATGCAATAAATGAGGGCTTTAAATCAGGGACTGACTTGATTGTACTGCCAGAAGTTTGGACTTGCGGTTGGTGTCCTGATTTGTTTAGAGCTTCTGCTGAAGACCTTGAAACAGGGGAAACAACAGAGTTTTTAAAATCAATTGCAAAGAAATATAACTCTTTTGTAGTTGGTGGTAGTTATATTACGAAAAAAGATGGAAAATTCTACAATACTTGTCCAGTCATTAATGACAAGGGTGAACTTATTGCACATTATAACAAATCTCATTTGTTTTCATATTATGGTTGTGCTGAGGGTACTTATGTTGAAAATGGTAATCAGCCTGTTTTAGTTGATATAAAAGGTATTAAAACTGGTCTTACCGTTTGTTATGACATAAGATTTCCAGAAATTTATAGAGCTTATAGAAAAGCTGGAGCTGATTTATTAATTAATGTCGCAGCTTGGGGTAGCAACAAAAAAGATGTTTGGAGAACTCTTACAAGTGCAAGAGCTATGGAAAATCAATGCAATTTTATTGCTGTTGATCAAAAAGGTTTAATTAAAGATAACGAATATAATTTGGGTTATTCAAGAGTTATAAATTATGACGGTAGCATTAATCAAGAAATTGATGAGGCAAAAAATTATATTTATGCGACAATTAAATTTGACAAGGCTATGTATGATTTTAGAGATAAGTGTACAGTCTTGAAAGATATTCATAGTAATTATGAGGTATGTATTTTATGAAAAAATTAGTAATAACTTTAATGGTTATATTTTTAAATATTGGTATTGCATCTGCAAAAAACTTACCAAATGCTTTTGACAATGCTTTTTCAGAAACTGGAATTTCAAAACATGCAGTAAGTATTTCAGTACAAGATATTGATAAACCTAAAAAAGTTTATCAAATAAATTCTGAAAAACCAATGATGCCTGCATCTACTCAAAAACTTATCACAACAACTCCAGCTTTTGAGGTTTTGGGTGATGATTATAAATTTTCAACAAAGTTGTATAAGGTTAAAAATACTAATGACTATTACATAGTTTTAGGTGCTGACCCATATTTAACTAGAAATGATTTGAAAGATTTATTAGGTAAAATTAATCTTCCAAAAAATAAAAATATTTCAAAATTATATATCGATGATAGTATTTTTGACAAAAATGAATGGGGCGAAGGCTGGCAATGGGATGATGATTTAAATCCGCTTATGCCAAAATTTTCTGCTTACAATATTGACGGTAATGTTGTAAAAGCGAAATTAACTCCTCTTCAAAATCAACCACCTCAAATAGAAATGAATGTTTTTTATCCTGTTTTATTAATGAATTATGTTAAAAATGGAGATAAAACAAATGTAACTGTTTCAAGAAGAAATTATATTTCTGCAAATGAATTAACTTTTGAGGGCGAAATTTCTACTGCTACAGAAATGATTATTCCTGTAAATAATATGCAAGAATATTTTAAATTAAGAGTTAAAGAGGGTTTGAAATCAAACAAATTGCATTATTACGACAAAATTCAAACTAAAAAATTACCAGCAAATAATGTTGTTTTAGTTGGTGAAATCACTCATTCAATAACTCAAGCTAAAAAAGATGTTTACGAAAACTCAAATAATTTAGTTGCAGAAACAGTATTCAAACTTGCCGGTGCTAAATACACTAAAAAGACTGGTAGTTTTGAAAATTCTTATAAGGTAGTTGAAGATTTTGCAAAGACAAATGCTATTGATTTATCAGGTGTAAAAATTGTAGATGGTAGTGGTGTTTCTAAAAACAATATGACTACTACAAAATTTATGACTGAATACCTTGTTCAAGTTTCTAAAAATTACGGACATGAAAAAGTTATTTCTGCTTTACCTTATCCAAATCCTGAAAGTAGCACTCTTAAAAATAGAATGTTGTATCTAGGTAATAAATTACATGCAAAAACAGGAACACTAGCAGATGTTAGTGGTATTGCAGGATATATTGAAACAAGAAAAGGTAATAAATACGCATTTAGTATTCTTATAAATGATGCCAAATCAACAAAAATTGAAAAGAAAACTTTTGAAGAATTAATTTTAAGAGCTATTTATAGAAGCTTATAATATAGATTAATCAATTCTGTTTAATTTTTCATAAGAGCCTACAAGTCGGAAATAGCTAGATTTTTCTTTTATTTCGTCTAAGGCTTTTGAAATAATTTCGTCTGTATAATGACCGTCAAAATCAACAAGGAATGTATATTCACCAAATTTAACTTTTGATGGTCTTGAATCAATGTAGTATAAATTTATATCATATTTTTGAAAAATTTCTAAAACTTTTAATAAAGCTCCTGATTCATTTATTGTAGAAAATGCAAGAGAAGTCTTGTCATTACCTGTTCTAGGAGTTTTGTATTTACCTAATAACACAAACCTTGTTTGGTTTGTTGGGTCGTCATTGATATTTAATTTCAAAATGTTTAGATTATATAATTCTGCAGTTTTTGCACTACCTATTGCACCATAATCTAAGCCATATTTTTCTAAAGATTTTGCTGCGTTTGCTGTACTTGTTGCACGAATAATATCAATATTGTTTGGTAAATTTTCATGAATAAAATTCAAGCATTGTGCAATCGCTTGTGGATGAGAAATTAAACCTTTAATTCCTTTTATATCAGTATTTTTTGATAATAAACAATGTCTAATAGGTAATGGATATTCTGATAAATACTGTAAATCATTATTATTAGTTTTGATAAGAGAGTCAATTGCTTCCCTTACTGCACCCTCAATAGAATTTTCCACAGGGATTACACCTACAACATCTTTGTTATTATTAACATATTCAATAGCTTCTGATATTGTAGGGCAAGGTGTTTCTTTAACGTTAAGGTTATAATGTTTGCAAAAAATGTCTTTAGCCATTTCTGAATAAGAACCTGCTGGACCTAAAAATACAACTTCCTTAACTGTTTTTAAAAATTCCATTGTAACCTATGTGCCTTTCGTTTATAATCTTACTAAAAGGTAGGTAAAATGGCAAATATTAAATTTGGGACTGACGGTTGGAGAGCAGTCGTAGGAAAAGATTTCACAGAAGAAAACGTATTAATAGCAACAAAAGCTATTGCAAAATATATTGAAGAAGAATTTGGGTTAAGTAAAAAAATACTTGTTGGTTATGACCCAAGAAATATGGCAAAAGAATTTGGCGAAGTTTGTGCTAATGAACTTGCTAAGAAAGGCTTTACCGTATTGATGAGTGATAAAATCATTCCAACACCTGTTCTAGCTTATAATGCAAAACTTCATAATGCGTGTGCAATTATGTTCACAGCATCACATAATCCACCTGAATACTTGGGGTTAAAATTTATTCCTGATTATGCAGGTCCTGCAACTGATGATATTACAAAGAAAATCACAGCTTATTTGGGTGATGATATTCAAGAAAATAACGGTGGAAAAGTAGAAGTTGTAGATTTTAGCAAGGATTATTTTGAACAAATTAAAAAAGATATTGATTTTGATAAAATCAAAACTTTAGATAAAAATATTATATTTGATGGCTTGCATTCTGCTACAATAGGTTATTTTGACAAATTGTTAGACGAATTTGGTATCAAATATGACAGTTTTAATATGAATCATGATAAAAATTTTGGTGGAAAAATGCCTGAACCAAAACCACCTTATATCAATGATTTAATTGAAAAAGTTAAAGCAACAGAAAATGCTATCGGCTTTGCAAATGATGGTGATGGTGATAGATTTGGCGTAATTGATGAAACCGGTAAATGGGTTTTACCTGATGAAATTATTGCGATGTTGATGATGCACTTGAAAAAGAATAAACACCAAGACGGTGTACTTGTTAAAACAGTTGGTTCAAGTAATTTGTTAAACAAGGTTGCTGAAAAATTAGGTGTTGAAGTCGTAGAAACAGCTGTTGGTTTTAAAAATGTTGGTTCTGCTATGAGAGAAAATAAAACTCTTATCGGTGGCGAGGATTCAGGTGGATTAAGTACTGGCTTCCATATCCCTGAAAAAGATGGTATTTTAGCAAATTTATTAA
>DBIX01000008.1:0-4161 GCA_002297005.1 Cyanobacteria bacterium UBA791
GATATTTTTTGTATAAACCAAAATCATCGTTATTGTTACGTGTTGGGTTATCGTTTATATTTTCAATTTCTTCCGGAATTTCTCTATCAATTGAAATTTCTTCTTCTTTGTAAGTATCTTCGTTTTGAGGATAAATTTTATCTAAAGGCATTGTTTTTGATAATTCCTTTTGAAAAATTGATTGCATATCGTCCGGTGAAACAGAAGTTGCATTTTCATCAAGGTCTTTAATCAAGTTGATAGACTCATTTGTAACACCAATTAAAAGTTTTTTACCCGCAATTTCAATTACGTGCAAAGTTTTATTGTTGCCAATTTGAGTTGTTGAATGAATAAAAATTCTTTCGTTATCCAAACCTTTATATTGTTTTTTTACGGCATTATGACCGATAATATTTAATTTTGCATAAACAATACCTGTGATATAAATTAACAAAATCACTACACCCAAAGCAATTATAACAGATACGTAATTTACATCTGTTGAATGTTTCAATGCACTTCTAATGCTTGCAGGAAACATACTATCCGCATAAGATGCTTGTGTTGCGAAAATTAGGGTCATTAACAATAAATAATATTTTTTCATAAGTGCCTCACTTAATAATCATTGAATTTGAATTATTAATATAGTAACATAAAAAACATAAAAGTAATACAAAAAAGGTTTATAATATATGATTTGGTTCTTTGCACTTAACTTATTCGTAATTTTTATATTTTTGATGCTATTGATTGTGTCAAAAAAGACTACTCAACGTTGGTCTAAAATGAATGACTATTTGGGTGCTGTAAATGAAACTTTAACCTCTGTTAGATATGGTGATTTAGGCAAAAAAATTAAAAAAATCAATCCTGAATCTTATGAAACCTTGACCGATAGCGTTAACCAACTTATTGATACACTAAACGAAAAAGAAAGAGAAGTTACACAACAGCAAACAGAATTAATTCACCAAAACAAATTTCTGGAAGCTATTTTGAATTCACTTTCTGACGGTTTGCTTATTGTTGATAGAAAATATAAAATCTTAAGAGCCACACCAAAAGTATTGCAATGGTTTAATGTAAAGGGCAAAGAAATTCTAAGAAAAAATATTCTAAACTACATTCACATTCCTGATGAAACTCCTATTGAAAAATTGGAAAATACAGAGGTATTCATAAAGTCATATTCAGATGATGCATTTGAAGCGACAACTATGAAACTTCAACTTGAAGATAAAAAGAAACGTTATATCGTTATTTTGAAAAACATTACAAACCAAAAAGAATTGGAACACTTGAAAGAAGATTTCGTTGCAACACTTACTCACGACTTAAAAGTGCCAATTATTGCAGAATCAAATATTTTAGAATTTTTACTAGATGGGAAATTTGGACCAATTACCGATAAACAAAAAGAAGCCATTAAAAATATGCAAGTTTCAAATCAAGAGTTGATTGAACTTGTACAAATTCTACTTGAGACGTACAAAATTAAAGAAAATGGGGTTGTTTTATATCTTGAAACCTTTGAAATTAATCCATTCATTAGGGAAATTGTTACTGAAATGAACACAATTGCTGAAAAAAGTAATATGAAGATTAGGTTTAAAGAGTACGAAAATATTACAATTACAGCGGACAAAATGCAATTAAAACGTGTAATTAAAAACTTAATTCAAAACGCAATTGTACATAGTGACACAGACAAAAATATTGACATCAAGGTTGTAAAAACGGCAACCGATGTAAATATTTCTGTAATTGACCACGGTAAAGGTATTTCAAAAGAAGACCTTGAAATGGTATTTAAAAAATATTATTCAACAGCTAAAAAATTCCGCAAAATTGGAACAGGTTTAGGATTATATTTAGCACAACAAATCACAAAATCACATGGTGGTGAAATTACCGTTAATAGTGAGGAAGGTCAAGGTACAGAATTCTGTATTCGTATTCCAAACGTAAACGAAAGCACTATTAATTAAATTTTATAGTATAATAAAGCTATGGACATTTTAAGAGTATTACATATCGACAATAAAAAAGCCGTAGGATTTGCATCTGATGCAGTTTACAAGTTATTTAGAATTCTTGAAAGAATGATTGAAATTAAAAACGTAAACTACCCTGAACAAGAACACAACGTCGTTTTCGCGATGTGGCATGCTCAACAATGCAGTTTACACGGAATTCCTTTTGAAAAAAGAAAAAACGTAAACATCTTAATTAGCCGTTCTGATGACGGCGAGATTATTGCAAGAGTTGTACATAAATGGGGCTTTAACACTGTCAGAGGTTCAAAAGACAATAAAGGCGAACGTCGTAAAGGCGGTATGCAAGCAACTTTACAAATGATTGAACGCTTAAAAGAAGGTCAAAATGTTGCGATTATGGTTGACGGTCCAGCTGGACCATATCATGAAGTTAAAAACGGAGTTATCAAGGTTGCTAAAAAGACAGGCGCTGCAATAATTCCAATGACTTGGTACTCTCCAAACAAGAGTATGTTAAAATTACCGACTTGGGATAAATTCCAAATACCAATGGGCTTTACAAAAATTGTAATCTTATACGGCGAACCTATTTACATCTCTGAAAATGCAGATGTTGAAGAAGATATTAGAGTAAAACAACAACTTAAAGAGGCGCTACTAGACTTGGAAAGAAGAGCTCCTGAAGCTTTTAAAGAGGCATACAAAAAACAAAAATGACAAAAAAACTTAACGTGATGGCAATTCAAATGTCATCTGTGCTTGGGGATAAAAAACAAAATATCACAAAAATTAGGGATTTAATAAACAACAACGCAAAGCCAGAAACTGACGTAATCGTTCTACCTGAGGTTTGGACTGTTGGCTGGGCTTGCGATTATTTTCCAGATTCAGCAGAAAGTCTTGAAGATAGCGAAGTTATTAGAGTCTTGTCAGAACTTGCAAAAGCACATAACGTAAACATTATTGGCGGAAGTTTTATCACTAAAAAGGGCGATAAAATGTTCAACACTTGCCCTGTAATCAACAGAAAAGGTGAACTTGTTGCAACCTATGACAAATGCCATTTATTTTCATATTATGGAGATAAAGAAGGTACATACATTACAGAAGGCTCAAACCCTGTAATTGTTAATTTAGAAGGCGTTAGAGTAGGTTTAACTATTTGCTACGACATAAGATTTCCTGAAATTTACAGAGCTTACGCGTACAAAGGTGTTGATTTAATGGTTAATATGGCAGCTTGGGGCTCTAAAAAGGAAATTCCTTGGGTTTCAATGACTCACTCAAGAGCGGTTGAAAATCAATGTTATTTTGTGGCTCTAACTCAATCAGGTGCGATAGAACATGGCGAATTTAACCTAGGAAAATCAACAATAATTAATTATAAAGGCGACAATTTAGCAGAAATCACATCAGGTGAAGGCGCAATTTCTGCGACACTAGATTTTGACGAACAAAACGACTTTAGGGCAAAATGCACAGTCCTTAAAGATGTTCATAAAAGTTATGAAGTAAAGGAATGTTAGATATGAAAAAGATATTATTTACATTATTTTCAATAATTTTATTTGTACAAGGCGCAAACGCAATGGATAGCGCAATTTTTAACAAAGCTATTCACAACTCTGGAATTCATAAAGGGGCAGTTTCTGTTTCTGTAAGAGATTTATCAACAGGAAAAGCTGTTGCAGAATTAAACTCTGAAATTCCAACCTCTCCGGCTTCAACTCAAAAATTATTGACTTATTTGCCAGCCTTGACTGTTCTTGGCGAAAATTATAACTTTTCAACAAGCATCTACAAAACAAAAGCTGGTGATTATTACTTAGTTTTAGGTGCAGATCCTTATTTGACAACTGCAGATTTGTCTAAATTAATTTCACAATTAAAACTTCCACAAAAAAGTGAAGTTAAAAATTTATACATAGATGACACAATCCTTGATAATCAAAATTGGGGCGAAGGTTGGCAATGGGACGATGATTTAAACGTTTTAATGCCTAAATTTGGTTCATACAATTTGGATAAAAATTTATATACAATTGTTGTGAGCCCAACAAAGATAGGCTCACCGGCTGATATTTTTGCAAATGTTTTCTATCCAACAACCTTCATCAACCAAACAAAAACAACATTAAACGAAACAAAAGTTGATTTTTCTAGAGAAAATTATATTTCT
>DBIX01000008.1:4204-29857 GCA_002297005.1 Cyanobacteria bacterium UBA791
CTTTAACAGTTTCAGGACCTGTTGCAAAAACAGTTAAGGTTCAAATCCCTGTAAACTACTTAAGAAGATATTTCTTATTAAGAATGGACGATACTTTTGCAAAAGCAAAATTAAGCTATTACGGAAAATATCAAAGAGCAAAATTACCAAAGGGCGCTATAAAAGTTGCTGAAATCAAACACCCAATCAGCAGAGCTACGACTGATGTTTTGAAAAACAGCGATAATTTAGTAGCAGAAACTGTATTCAAACTTGCAGGTGGAAAACACGTAAACGGCACTGGTAGTGCACCTTCTGCAATTGCAATGTTTAACACTTATTGTTCAATCAACAAACTTGATTGCTCTAAAATCAGACTAACAGACGGTAGCGGAGTTTCTAAAAACAACCTTATAACAGCTGATTTTATGTCAGATTATATTGTAAAAACAACTAAAATCTTCGGACAAGAAAAACTTGAAGGTATGCTAACACAACCTAAAGAAGGCACTTTAACTAACAGATTTTTCAATATGCAAGGCAAACTTTGGGCTAAGACAGGCACTCTTTCAAACATAAGCGGTATTACAGGCTTGATGACAGCAAAGAGCGGTAAAACTTATGCCTTCAGCATTTACATCAATGACGGAAAATCAAGTGAAAGCAACAAAAAAATGCTTGAAGAATTTATCGTAAAAGCTGTTTATGACAAGTTCTAACAAGCATTAGGATATATTTTTCAAAAGCACCACAAGCTATACAGCCATGTGGTGTTTTTCGTATGAACCTACAAATCTATAAAATTTAGCCTTAGCTTGAATTTCTTCTAAAGCATTATGAATTTTTTCCTCTTTACAATGTCCGTCAAAATCAACATAGAAAGTATATTCGCCAAATTTAGTTTTTGAAGGACGAGAATCAATATATGACAAATTAATATTATGTTTTGAGAAAACTTCAAGCATTTCTAACAACGCGCCTGATTTATTTTCTGTTGAAAACGCGATACTTGTCTTGTCGTTGCCTGTAACAGGAGTTTCGTAATCACCAATCAAAGCAAAACGAGTTTGGTTGTTAGGTTCGTCGTTAATATTTTCGCAAATAATATTCAAATTGTACAATTGAGCTGTTTTTTTGCTACCAATTGCTGAATATGTAAGGTTATAACCGTCAAGCATACGTGCAGCTTCTGCCGTACTTGAAGCTCTTACAATATCCAAATTCATTGGAAGTTGAGTTGAAATAAAGTTATGACATTGAGCAAGCGCTTGAGGATGAGAAATTACACCTGTAATGCTGTATAATTCAGTAACTTTAGACAATAAGCAATGATGAATTGGAATAACCAACTCTGATAAAATTCTAATATTTGGATTTTTTGTTTTAATCAAACAATCGCTTGATTCTCTAACTGCGCCTTCAATTGAATTTTCAATCGGAATAACACCGATAGACATAGGATTATCATCAACATAATCAATTACGCGACTAATCATATTTAAAGGGTGTTCTTCAGGGTAAATATCGTATTTATCCTTGAATTCGTCCTTTGCAATCTCTGCATAAGACCCACCAGGTCCTAAAAATGCAATTCGCATAACGTTTGATAAAAAATTCATTGCTAATTCTCCTTGTTTTTATTATAATTTTACCAAAAGGGAAGAAAAATGACAAACATAAAATTTGGGACAGACGGTTGGAGAGCCGTTGTAGGCGAAGACTTTAATTCTGAAAATGTTACTCTAGCGACAAACGCAATTGCTAAGTACATTTCAGACAATTTCGGGTTGAACAAAAAAATTATTATTGGATACGACCCAAGAAACATGGCTGACGTATTCTCAAAACTTTGTGCAGACACTCTTGTACAAAAAGGTTTTTCTGTTCTATACAGCAAAAAAGTTATTCCGACACCTGTTTTAGCTTATAGCGCAAAACACTTAGACGCTTGCGCAATAATGTTTACTGCAAGTCACAACCCACCTAAATATTTAGGTTTGAAATTCATTCCAGATTACGCTGGTCCTGCAACTAGCGAAATTACAGATGAAATCGTTAAAAATATTGGCGAAAGCATTGAAAATAGCATTGACGGCTCTTTTGAATACTATGATTTTTCAAAAGATTACTTCAAACACTTAGAAACTTTAATTGATTTCGATAGAATTAAAAAAGCAAAAATAGACATCATTTTTGACGGTCTATATTCAGCAACTATCGGATATTTTGACAAAATTTTAAAAGACCATGGCATCAAGTTCAAAAGTCTACACATGAAACACGACCCTAATTTCGGTGGCGGTATGCCTGAACCAAAACCTCAATATATGCAAGAATTAATCGAAATGATTAAAAGCAAACATGGCTATGTTGGTTTTGCAAACGACGGTGACGGCGATAGATACGGCGTTATTGATGAAAAAGGCAACTACGTTACACCAAACGAAATTATGGCAATTTTATTGCTTCACTTGACTAAAAACAAAGGCTTAAAAGGTTCTTTAGTTAAAACTGTTGGTGGTAGTACTCTTTTAGACTTAATGGCTGAGAAAACAAATACAGAACTTGTAGAAACTGCAGTTGGTTTTAAACACGTAGGCGAAGCAATGAGAAAATACAATCCAATCATTGCTGGTGAAGATTCTGGCGGACTTTCTATTCAAGGTCACATTCCAGAAAAAGACGGTATTTTAGCAAATTTATTAATTCTTGAAATGCTTGCTTATGAGGATAAAAAACTTTCAGAAATGTTAGAAGATTTATACGTTTTTGCGGGCAAAAAATACAAAAAAGATAGAATTGATTTGAAATTAACATCTGATGATATGACTAAAAAAATCTTAGATTTATTCAAAGAAACTGATAAAGTTGAGGATTTGGTTGTTGCATCAAAAAATAAAAAAGATGGGGTTAAATTAGTATTTACTGATGAAAGCTGGATTTTAGTACGTCCAAGTGGTACTGAACCACTTTTAAGAATTTATATTGAGGCAGAAACTCTTGAACAAATTTCTGCTATGAAAATTAAAATAGAAAAGTTTTACAATCAAGTTCTTTTGGGATAAACTGAAAGTAAGATTTAGCAAATAGAAAGAGGGAAGAAATGAAAGTTTCAATAAATTGGTTAAATGAATTTGTAGATATTTCAGATATTGATGTAAAAGAAATTGCTCATGAACTTACTATGAGCGGATTAGAAGTAGAGGCAATTGAGGAAGTAAAACCTGCTTTTACAAATATTATTACAGCTAGAATTGAAAAAATTAATCAACATCCAAATGCTGATAAATTACATTTAGTTGATGTAAACATTGGTACAGAAGTAAAAACAGTAGTTTGTGGTGCTCAAAACATTGCAGAGGGTCAAATTATCCCTTACGCATCAGTTGGTTCACAAGTCCTTGACCGTAAAACAGGTGAAACTTTCACATTAACACCTGCAACAATTAGAGGTGTTGAATCTCAAGGTATGTTATGTTCTTCTGATGAACTTGGTTTAGCTGATAGAAATTATCAAGAAGAAGACGGTATTTTAATCTTAAACAGATTATTTGATAATATTGAATTGGGTGCAAAATTAGAAGATGTTTTACATCTTGAAAATGATATGGTTATTGATGTAGCTCCAACTGCAAACAGAGGTGACGAAATGTCAGTTCTTGGTATTGCTAGAGAAATTGCTACTCTTTTCAATAAACCTCTTAAATTTTCACCTCTTGAAAGCACTCAAGATTTAACTACAAACGAATTTGAAGTAGAAATTAAAGATACAGATGTTTGTAAATATTATTCAGTTGGTATTTTAAAAGATATTAAAATCAAACCATCTCCAGACTGGATGCAAAACAGATTAATATCTTCTGGTATCAGAGCAATCAACAATGTTGTTGATATTACAAACTACGTATTGTTAGAATATGGTACACCACTTCACGCATTTGATTTTGATAAATTAAATGGTTATTTATGTGTAAGAAGAGCTAATGAAGGCGAAAAACTTGTTACTCTTGATGAAGTGGAAAGAAATTTAACTCATGATAGCGTACTTATTGCAACAAAAGATGAAGCTGTTTGCTTAGGTGGTGTATTTGGCGGTGCTAATTCTGAAATTGATGACAATACTAAAAACATTGCTTTAGAAGCTGCTTATTTCACTCCAGCATCAAATAGAAGAAGTGCAAGAAGTGTTGGCTATCGTTCAGAAGCAAGTGCAAGGTTTGAAAGAGGCGTTGACATTGAAGCTGTTAAACCAGCTTTAATGAGAGCTATGCAACTTTTAGTTGAACTTGCAGATGCTAAAATCACAGGTGTTGTAGAAACAGGTGAAAACAAACTTGAACCTTTAACTATCACTTTAAGATATAGCGAAGTTAAAAGAATTTTAGGTTGTGAAATTGAAGCTGAAAGATGCAATTCAATTTTGAATAACTTAGGTTTCAAATCTTGTGGTTCTAATGAAATCGCTGGCAAATTTGAAGTTCCATCTCACAGACGTGGTGATGTTGAAAGAGAAATTGACTTAATTGAAGAAATCGCAAGAATTAACGGTTATGATAAAGTTATGCCAATTGTTTCAACAGGTTCAGGTTCAGCTGAAATTACTTTTGAAGAAAGAGTTGTCAAGAAAATTCATAACACAATGTTATCTTCAGGCTTGAACGAACTTGTTACAACTTCATTAATCGGTAAACCATTACTTGACCAATACGGTTTAACTTATGATGATGAAAAAGCTGTTAAAGTTGCAAATGTTCAAAGCGAAGATTATTCAATGCTTAGACAATGCTTATCAGCAAATATTTTAAGTATATTGAAAAACAACTACGACCAAGGTATCAAAAACTTCTGGGGTTATGAAATTGGTAGAGTATATTTTAAAACTCACGAAGCAACTGAAAAGGATACAGGTGTTGAAGAAACAAGAAAACTTGCTGGTGTAATTACTGGTAATGTTCAAAACTCTAAATGGCAACATACAGAAGAAACTGATTTTTACACAGTTAAAGGTGTGTTTGAAAAATTATTTAGCGAATTGAATTTAACAAACAGAGTTCAATATAATTTAACAAGTGATGTTGATATTATGCATCCATATAGAACTGCAGAAGTTAGCTTGTTATCAAAAACTCCTATCAAATTAGGTTTCTTTGGTGAACTTCATCCAAATTTAAGAAACAAAATGAAAATTAATCAACCAGTTTACATTTTTGAATTAAACTTGGAAGAAATTATCAAGGCTACACAACACACAATTCCTCATTACAAGGCATTACCTCAATTCCCAGAAGTACAAAGAGATATTGCATTTGTAATCGAAAATGATGTTAAATATACTGACATTCAAAAAGTTATCAAAAAAGCTGTTCAAAACGACTTGTTCGTTAAGAGTGAAATCTTTGATATTTATATGGGAGAACATATTAAAGAAGGTTTCAAGAGTGTAGCCTTCAGAATTTATATGCAAGATAAAAAAGCTACATTAAATGAAGAAACAATTGAATCTCAAATGAATTCAGTTAAAAATCAATTACAAAAAACATACGCAAACATTAGTTTCAGGGAGTAATTTAGATGAAAAAATATTTGTTATTACTATTAGCACTAATACTTATTAATGTTCCAGCATTAGCAGATGTTGTTCCATACTATGTTTCAAACGTAAGCTCAGAGGTTAGAGGTTTTTACCAAGCATCTAAAGATTTGACTATATACGAGCAACCAAATGCAAAGTCAAAAGTTCTTTTAAAATGTAATTGGGATTACAAACATTTTAACTGCCCAAATACATCAATGAGTAACTTGTTTTCTGTTTTTGTACAAGCAAAAGAATTAGCTTTTATGACAGTTACAGATGATATTGGTGACTGGATTGAAGTTATTTATGACAGAAACTCTAATAAAAAAGGTTGGATAAAAAAAGATGAAACTGATCCATATAGATTTTTGAACTTGAGAACTTTTTATAACTTATATGGCAGAAAATATGGTATTTATTTATTAAAAGATGCTCCGCAAGAAGTAAGTATTTTAAGAACATCAACATCAGTTGATTCTCAAACATCAGGACAAATTGATAATCCTATAAAAATTCAGTTGCAAGCTGTAAAAGGTAACTGGCTACTAATTAAAGTTATAGATGCAGATAAATCAACAAAAACAGGATATTTACAATGGAGAAATACAAACGGCGAAATCTACGCCTTTCCTGATATAAAATAAAGATATATAATTAAAAGACCAAGTTTCAAACTTGGTCTTTTTTATTTAAATTAAACATTTATTATTCTTTAGTATCCAACGCTTAAGCCGGCACAAAGGTTTATGGATTGTCCTGTAATACCTCTAGCATCGTCTGAAAGCAAATATTTAATCAGTCTTGCTATTTCTTCAGGAGTTACAAAACGTTTTTGTGGAATGATTTCCATAATTTCTTCTTTTGAAAATTCAGAGTCTTCGATAGAGTCATTTCCCAATTCTGTGTCAACCCAGCCAGCATTTATTGTGTTAACTGTAATATTATCTTGTGCATTTTCTAGTGCTAAGGCTTTTGAAAATCCGATAAGAGCTGATTTAGAGGCTGAATATACTGATGCGTTGGCTTCTCCCATAACCCCTGAAATTGAACCAATGTTAACAATTCTACCCCATTTTTGTTCTTTCATGTTTTTTAAAACATATTTTGAAAGAATGATTGGAGCTTCAACATTGGTTCTAATAATATCTCTTACTATGCTTTCGTTTTCGTCAACTAGTGCTGAATAGTTATAAATACCAGCATTGTTGATTAAAACATTTATACCGTTTGTTTGAATAAAATCTTTTGCACTTTCAACATCATTTAGCAAATCGCATTTTAAAACATCTTTAGCTCCTAGAACTTTTAATTCTTCTAGTTTTTCTCTATTTCTGGCAAGACCATAAACTTCTCCGCAAGAAAGCATTTCTTCAAATATTTTTTTGCCAATGCCTCTAGTTGCACCAGTAACAAGAATTTTTTTATCCATTTTCATTTTCTTTCAAGTTTTCTATTAAAACATGTGATATAACACTATCAACAAGATATGATTGTTCTTCGTCTGATAATGTTTTTATAAATTGAAGAATAGTGAATAATTCAACGTTTTCATCGTACCATCTGTTATAAGTGTAATTACAAGGTTGAGCAATTTTGCTTATTTCTTCATCAAGATTAAAGTTAAATTCGTAAATTAAAATCTGTAAAAGGTGTTGAGCAAATGCATCTTGTACTTCTTCATCTTGTTCTTCTAAATAAGAAACTAATTCACTTAATTTTGGATTTTTGTCGTACCAACGTTTGTAATACATCTTATTTATTCCCCATAATCTTATTAACTATTATACTAGAAATAATAATTCCAGAGCAAGAGGCTACAAATGGAGTTGAAGACGGTGTAATCTTTCTAAACTCAACTTCTTCTCCGCCATTTGTTACAATATGTTCGGTATTTACAATTTTTTCAGGCTTTCTAGCTTTTTCGTTAGAAATAACAACTTCAATTCCAGAAGTTATACCTTTTTTTCCTAATTGGTACAAAATATTTTGAACAAAAGTATCTTTTTTGTTTTTTATTTCTGAAATATCGCAAGTGTAAAGCTCAAGAGGGTTAATTCTGTTTCCCGCTCCCATAGAACTTATTACGGGCACATTATTTTCATAACATTTTACTAGTAAGTTAACCTTTGATTTCATCGTATCTATTGCATCAACGACGTAATCAAGGTTTTTAAAATCAAAATTTTCTAAATAAAAATCAGTAATAACGTTTAATTTAATATAAGGATTAATATCTTTCAAACGTTTTTCAAAAAGTTCTGTTTTCTTCATTCCAATAGTAGAATGTAATGCAATTAATTGGCGATTAATGTTAGATTCTGAAACTGCATCAAAATCAATTATAGTCATAGAGCCAACACCAGCTCTAGCCAACATTTCGCAAGCAAATCCGCCAACTCCACCTAGACCAAAAACTGCAACTGATGTATTCTTAAGCTTGGACTGAACTTCTTCACCCCAATACAATTCGTTTCTAGAAAATAGTTCAGACATCTAACCTACGATTCCAAAACCTAATAAGAATGTGCAAACTAGAAATACTGCACTAACGTAAGCTGTTAATTTGTTTAAGCCCTTTTCTGCAGATTTTTGAGATGAAAACATTTGAGATGCTCCACCGATAGCTGCAATACCATCACCTTTTGGTGAGTGTAATAAGATTAATACTATTAATAATAAAGCTGAAACTATTTGTAATATCCAAATAAAAGCTAACATACTTTCTCCTTGTTACTAATGATAAAATGACCTCTAATAGAATCAAGGTTGATTTTATCAAATGTATAAAGTCTTGCAGGGCGTTTAGAAGTAGATTTAGAGAACTCGTTAAGTTCGATTAAACCCTCTGTACAAAGAACTTTTTTTCTAAAATTACGTTTATCTAATTGTTTACCCATGATTAATTCGTAAGCTTTTTGCATTTCTGTAAGAGTGAATTTCTCATTCAATAATTGATATGCAACAGGGCAAACTTCCAATCTTTCTCTAGTAGCTTTTCGAGAGTATTCGATAATTTGCTTGTGGTCAAATGCCAAAGGTGGCAAATCGTTTACGTTGTGCCAAGCAACATCTGGGTCAGAGAAGATTTGAACATCTTTTGCTCTAACAAGTGCAAAATAAGCACAAGTGATAACTCTTGACGTAGGGTGGCGAAGTGGGTCACCAAATGTGTATAACTGTTCTAAGAATACGTTTTCAACACCAGTACGTTCTTTCAATACTCTTTCTGCGGCTTGATCCAAGTTTTCGCTCATTCTTACATAGCCACCAGGAATTGCCCATTTATCTTTGAATGGTTCTGTGTGACGTTTAATAAGCAAAACTTTTAATTCGTCCTCAAACATTGATAAGATAACTGTATCGACTGTTATTTCATGTGTTCTTGTTTCGTTAAACATTCTTTCCTACTACTCTACTCTAAAAGATTTTTCTCTTCTTTATAATAATATCATATCAACAAAATTAAATTTGTAAAACCCCTTTAGAGCTATTTTCGTTTATGTTATGAGTGTGGTTAATTTTTTGAATTTTAACAACTGGAACTACAGAAGCAATAGGTTTATTTGTAGATGGAACAGTAGTTACATAAGGTTTAGACTTAGCAACTGGAGTTACATCGAAAGAAAATTTCGGAGGATTTTTTCTTGGTACGCTTCTGATTGCCTTATCAGGATTTACTTTTTGATAAGAGTACTCTTTCATAATTGAATTTACAAATCTTCTTGTTTCACCGATAGGTGGAACAGTTCTGTTATATCTTTTTACAGCAACAGGACCTGCATTGTAAGCTGCCAATGCTAATTCTGTTGAACCATACATTTTGTACATCATTTTGTAGTACATTAATCCACCCTTGATGTTATCGCTTAAATAGTATGGATTAACGCCCAATCTTCTAGCTGTTGATGGCATTAATTGGAATACACCAACTGCCCCTCTATGGCTAGTTGTGTCATGTCTAAAACCTGATTCTGTTTTAGCAATACTTAGTGCTAAAGCTGGATCAATACCCAATTCAATTGCTGATTTAACGATTTTTGCTTTTACATCATCTACGCTATTTGCATTTGCTTTTAAATTGGGGCATACTAACATCACTAATGTGATTGTAGTTAATATTAATTTTTTTATCATTGGATTTCCCTTAAAATTCTAAATTGTAAATCTTAAAATATCTCAAAAGACTTAGTGTATTATTAGTGTACAATAAACAATTTAAAATTGCAAGTTTAAGACCCTTGATTTGTTAATATTTGCACCCATGCAAATCTTCATGGTATAATAATAGCAAGGAGTTCAGAGAATGTTACAAAAAACTAAAAAAGCATTCACATTGGCAGAGGCTGTTATCACTTTAGTCTTTCTTTCGATAATAGCTACTCAAATTATTGCTGCTGTAAATACAACAAGACCAAGCTCTGAAAAAGTACTTTTTAGAAAAGCTTATTCAACTATTGAAAATACCGTTAGTAATCTTATAAATGATGATAATTTATATCCAATTTCTTATCAAAATCTTACTTGTAATGGTTTAACTCAAGAATGTCAAAGAGGTTTTCTTGATACTGATACTGGTTCTACAGCTAATCCAAATTCCAAAGGTACTTATTATGCTTACCAAGCCTTGGTTTCTCAATCAAAATGTACTGCTGGTCCAAAATTGGTAAGATTATTCTGTGCTTCTTTAAATACAACTACTGCAAGTTGTTCAGGTAATACTTGTTCTTTTACGACAACGGATGGGATGCAATGGACAGTTACTCAAAGAGCAAATTCAGCTGATTATACTCCATCTTGTTGTCATTCAATTCAAGGTATTCATCCTATGTTGACAATCATGGTGGATGTTAATGGTCCAGCTGAACCTAATACAAATACTGGTGTTAATATTCCTGACCAATATCATTTGAACGTGTATTATAACGGTAAAGTTGAAGTTAACAAAACGCTTTCAGAAAAAGGTATAACTTTCTTGAAAAATCCTACAGATACAAAACGTCGTCCAGATATTGAAGATGACAGATACGGAAAGGATTAATTTATGAGTAAAATTAATTCTAGAAAGAGAGCCTTTACTCTTGCAGAAGTTATGCTTACTGTAGTTATTTTAAGTGTTATCGCTATTGTTGTAATGCCAGTAATTACTGCAAGTAGGCCGAGTAATGAAAAAGTTTTATTGAAAAAAGCTTATAATACGACAGAACAAGTAATTTCTGAGTTAGCTGGTAATGATAGATTTTATCCTTCAGATATAACCTTAAAAGATGTTAATTCAACTTCTTTTGCTAATAACACTTCACCAAGTGGTTTTTTGAATTATAGATACCCAGCTAATGATTCAATGCTAGAATATACAATTCAAGAATCTTTTGCTGGTACAGCGACTTCAAAAGGTTGTAATTGTTATAATACAAACCACAACAAACTTTCGATGTTGTTTTGTTGCTCTTTAAAAACTGTTAGCAAAAATGGAACTCCTCTTTGTACTACTACAAGCAATAACACAACTTGTGATTTTGATACAACGGATGGTATAACTTGGCATACGGTTGATGTAAGTCAAACAAGTACGGATTTAACAAAACCAATATTTACTATAACTGTTGATGTTGATAACCGTTGGGGCGGTAGACATAAAGAAATAACTGCTGCTGGTTATAAAAAAACTAGATTTATTTTTGAAGTATACTATGATGGTAAGTTAAAAGTCGATTCTACAGCTCAAGATATTTTAGCTGATTCTTTGAGTAACAAAAGACTTAACTATTAAGGAGATAAATTGAAACTAAAAGCTTTTACCTTGGCAGAAGCCGTTATAACCTTATCTTTGCTCGCTGTAATTGCTGCAATATTAATTCCTGCTGCAACAAACATTACACCAAGTAATGTTAAAACTCCTTTTAGAAATGCTTACAATATTACTTCAACAACAGTCGATAATTTAATAAATAATGAAATTTTATATCCATCATCAGAATTGATAAGTTCTGATATACCTATTCCAAAAGGATTTTTCTACGATACAACGGGTACAAAGCATACAATGTCTGGTGCAAATATTTCTGTTTATTCAGAAACGAATGATTTAGCATGGGAATACGAAGCATTAACAAAAAATTGTAAATGTACAAAAGGAAAAAAACTTTTAAAAGCCTTTTGTTGTTCAATGAATGTTACGGCTGCTGATTGTCAAGCAGATGATAAAAAATGTGAATATACAACAAATAATGGTATGACTTGGACTATTACTTATGATACAAATTGCACAAGTGCAAATAGAGATACCACTCCGATTATGGCGGTAGAGGTTGATGTAAATGGTACAGGCAAGCCAAATAGTGCATCTGGAGATAGACCTGATAAGTACAAATTTGATGTGTATTACAATGGTAGAGTTGAATTAAATTCGTCTTATGCTAGCTATAATATGGCAAGAACATTTTTGGAAAATTCTTTAAATAACAAAAAGAAAAACTATTAACAAAAATAAAATTGTTTATGTTAGAATTAAGATAATAATAAATATGTATTAGTGTTTAGAAAAGAAGGGAAATTTAATGGAAACTAAAAATTTAGCAAAAATCGGCGTTTTCGGTGGTTCTGGTCTATACAAATTCTTAGATGATGTAGAAGAAGTTAGAGTTGAAACACCTTATGGTATGCCAAGTGATAGTTTAATGATTGGTACAATCGGTAATACAAAAGTAGCATTTATGCCACGTCATGGTAGAAATCACACTATTCTTCCTCATTTAATCAATTACAGAGCAAATGTTTGGGCTATGAAATATGCTGGATGTGAAAGAGTTATTTCTCCATGTGCTTGCGGTAGCTTACAAAAACACATCAATCCTGGTGACTTTGTAATTTGTGACCAATTCGTTGATTGGACAGATGGCAGAAAATCAACATTCTTTGAAGGACCAGTTGTTCACCACCCATCTCCAACTGATTTATATTGCCCAGAATTAAGAGAATTAGCTATTAAAGTTGCTAAAGATATGGGTATTACAGTTCACGAAACTGGTACAATGACAGTTATCAACGGACCTAGATTCTCTACAAAAGCTGAATCTAAATTCTTTACAGCTCAAGGTTGGGACGTAATTGGTATGACTGCATTCCCAGAAAATTACTTGGTAAGAGAAATGGATATGTGTCCATTGAACATTTCATTAATTACTGACCACGACTGTGGTTTAGTTGGTGATGTTCCACCTGTTTCTCACCACGAAGTTTGCAGAGTATTCGAACAAAACTTAGACAGAGTTAAAAAATTGTTATTCACAGTAATTGAAAACATTCCTGCTGAAAGACATTGTGCTTGCAAAACTACAAGTACTGACTCTCAAATGTAGTTTATAATTCTAATAAGAGGTTGAAGTTTGTCTTCGACCTCTTTTTTGTATATAGGTAATTTTTATGATTAAACAAGCAATTTATAACTTATTTTATTTTTACGAAATTCTTATTATTGTAAGAATTTTTATGACTTGGATTCCAAGTATAAATTGGGAAGCTCAACCAACTAAAACTGTTAGAATTATAACTGATGCGTGGTTGGATTTGTTTAGAAGATTTATTCCACCTGTAGGAGGCTTAGACTTTTCGCCAATCGTTGCAATTATTGTTTTACAAGTTTTGCAAACTGTTGTGGTTGGTCTACTTTAATATAAGTTTTATACAAAAAGACGAGGTTATTTTTAGCCTCGTCTTTTTTAGTACATATTTTAAGGAATTTTGTAATAACTTTTGTATTGCATAATTGTATTATCATTATTAGCTTCAGGGTGTGTTTGAAGAAATAATATCAATTTATCTTTGCCCTCAGGCTTTTTAAGATATGTGCATAAGTATAAATAGTTTATAAAATATTCTTTTTTATTTGGATATTTGTCAACTAAAGCAACGTATAAGTTATAAGCTTCTTCGTATTTTTGACCTGAAAGTTTTGATAGAGCTATCATTGCTTCATAGTTTTCTATTTCAACTGGGTCATAAGTTCTTTCTTTTGCATACTCATAAAACTGAGCAGAAGTTTCATATTTTTTAGAGGAATAATAACATTCTGCCATAGATGCATATATATTTGAATCAGATGGGTCAATATTTAGAGCTTTTTTATATGCTTCTAGAGCTTCAGGTAACATTTTTAAGTCGTAGTAAACATTACCTAAGTTAATCCAAGAGTTTGTTTTATTTGGAGCTTGTTGAGTATATCTTAAAGCTTCTTGCAGTTTATCAGTAGATGCTGTTGCAGAATTTTGGTTGATTAATTCAGTATTTTTTGAATACATGATTTTCAAAGTAGCCATATCCCTAGCAGAAAGAGTCATCATTGTATTTGCTTGAGTTTGAGGATACATTATATCGGCTCTATTATCGCTATGACCATTTATACCTAGTGCGTGACCTATTTCATGCAAGGCTGTATTATACACAAATGCTGATGAAAATTTGATACCATCTTTTTGTGTTAATAATTTTATATTTGAAGATTGGATATTGTGACCTGATGAAAAATTGTTTGTGATGCCAGCTACAAACTGTTCTTCGTCTGCTCGTTCAAGTCTTGCTGGGAAAGTTACGTTTATTTGTGCAGTAGTTGGGCTATCAACATAATTAAATGAAATCATTCCATTGAAATTCGCATTGTATAAATCAAAAGCTGATTTTACAATATTTGTAAATGGATTGCTTTGTATATATACATTAATTGGCATTTGTTGCCATATTGCAAAATTGCCTGAGGCAGTAACTGCATTTGAAAAATAATTATCAGACAAATCTCCAGATGGAACACCAGCAGGGGCAGGAGCTGGAACTTCTTCTGCTTGTACTTCATTTTGGTTATTTTTTAACGTTATATTGTTCATAACTTTTGAGTTAAAAATAAACACAGCAACAATTAACGCAAATGCGAAAACTATAGCCTTTATATAACGTGAGTCGATATTATTATTCATAATACAAGAAACTAAATTTCAACGTATTCTCTTAAACGTTTGCTTCTATTTGGATGTCTTAATTTTCTCAAAGCTTTAGCTTCAATTTGACGGATACGTTCACGAGTAACGCCGAATAATTGACCAACTTCTTCCAAAGTTCTTTGACGACCATCATCCATACCAAAACGTAGTCTTAGTACATCACGTTCTCTTGGTGATAGTGTACATAAAACTTCTGCTAAATCTTCTCTTAAAAGTTCAGAAGCAACTGTTTTAATTGGTGCATCAGCTTCTTTGTCTTCAATAAAGTCGCCTAATCTTGAATCTTCTTCTTGACCGATTGGTGTTTCAAGAGATAAAGGTTCTTGAGCGATTTTAATAATTTCTCTTAATTTTGGAATAGAAACACCCATTTCAACTGCAAGTTCTTCTTCAGTTGGTTTTCTTGATAATTCTTGAGCAAGTTTTCTAGTAACTTTTTTCAATTTGTTAATTGTTTCAACCATGTGAACAGGGATACGGATTGTTCTAGCTTGGTCTGCAATAGCACGAGTGATAGCTTGTCTAATCCACCATGTTGCATAAGTTGAGAATTTAAAACCTCTTTCATGGTCGAATTTTTCTGCTGCACGGATTAAACCTAAGTTACCTTCTTGGATAAGGTCTAAGAACAACATACCACGACCAACATATTTTTTAGCAATACTTACAACTAAACGTAAGTTAGCTTGTACTAATTTTCTTTTTGCGATAGCACCTGGAGTACCACCTTTGATGATAGTTCTAGCTAATTCGATTTCCTCATTAGCAGATAATAATTTGATACGACCAATTTCACGTAAGTAAAGTCTTACCGGGTCATCAACAGTAACACCTTTTGGTAATTCTAAATCATCTTGTGAAGAATCCTCTGGTGTTTCTAACATATAAATTTCGTCATAGTGACTTTTTGGTTCCATTTTTGTAGAAACGATGTCTTCGATGTTGTCTGTGCTAATATCAACGTTCATGTACGAATCAGCACCAGCATCTTCAACCTTGTCACCATCAATGTCTAACATATCTAAATTTTCATCATCTTCCATAACATTTGTTATAGATGAATTAGATTGTCTTTTTCTAGTCATTATTATCTCCAGTTCTTAATTGCTTTTTTATTTGATCTCTTAAATGCATTTGGACTTTTAGAGATTCTATCTCGTCGTCATTCACGTCATTATAGAGTTCTTTTAATTCTTTTTGTTCTTTTTCTCTTTTCACAAACTCAAGTTTATTGATGTTTTCTTCCACTACAGCTTGAAAATCTTCAATAGACAAATTATTAAATGAATCCGAAATTACGATTAATTCTGAAATTACAGATTGTATCTCTTCTTGAGAATTAAAGGTTTCGAACAAACTTTCCGTTAGTTCTCTAACATTATTTACGGTATATATTAATTTGTCAATTGTATTTTTTACAATTATTAACTTTTCGTTTGTAAATTGTACGTCCTTAGTCATTTCGGCTATTTGCTGAAAATTTAAAGGGCTACTATTTATTAAATACATTGAGAGTATGTTTTTTTGTGCTTTTTCTTCAATATTTGAAGATTTTGTTACAATTTTCTTAACATTGATTTTTGAGTCAAAATTTTGATTAAGTGTTCTTTGTACCTCATTATTTAAAGCTTGCTCATTTATGTTCAAAGAAGTCGATACCAATTTGATATATTCTGTTCTAATAACGTCATTTTGAATATCCTGTAAAATAGGTATCAAACTCTTAACGAGAGCTGATTTTTCTTGCGGTGTATGAGCCTCTGATTTATGTTTTAAAATTTGATTTAACTGAAAATCTATCAATAATGGTGCATTATCAACGTATTTTTTAAAGCTTTCTGCACCCTCTTCTCTAATAAATTCGTCAGGATCTTTTCCTCTTGGCGGTGAAATTACTCTGATTTCGCAAGAATATTTATCTTCATCAACTGCTAAATGTGATTCATCAAATTGTTTAATTTTACCCAAACCAGCAAAAGCATTTTTAATTAATTCAGCACCTCTATTTGTCGCATTAACACCTGCTGTATCTGTATCAAAGGATAAGTATACTCTTCTTGATTTTGTGTATCTTGCAAGTAATTTAACGTGGTCTGCTGTTAAAGAAGTACCACAAGATGCGACACAGTTTTCTATACCGTGTGCTTGTGCTGAAATTACGTCAAAATATCCTTCCATAATTATTACCGCATCATTTTCTTTTATAGAGTCTTTTGCAGTATAAAGCCCATATAAAATACGGCTTTTATTATATATAATTGTATCAGGTGAGTTTAAGTATTTTGGATTTTGACCAGCTTCAACTGCTCTTGCACCAAAGGCTACATAATTACCTTTTTCATCTTGAATAGGAATTATAACTCTGTTTCTAAATCTATCAATATATCCGTGATTACCTTTTATCACAAGACCTGAAGCTTCTAAAACCTCATCAGAAAAATCTTTTTTTAATTTTTTGTATAAATAGTTAGGTTCTTTTAACCCTAAACCAAGAGAATATTTTTCAATAACATTTTCATCAATATCTCTACCGTGCAAATATTCAAGAATAGGTGAATTGCTTGGTAAATCAAATAATGACTGTTTAAAAATTGAAACAGCTTGTTTAGAAGCCTCCAAAGCTCCATCTTTAACCTCTGCAAATTGTCCTGATTTACCTTTAAATTTTGGTAATTCAACACCATATTTATCGGCTAAGAATTTAATAGTTTCGTTGAAATCCCAGTTTCTGATTTTCATCAAAAATGTGATAGCATCGCCACCAACACCGCAACCAAAACAATGGAAAATACCTTTTGATGGAGTAACACAAAATGACGGAGTCTTTTCGCCGTGGAATGGACAGCAACCCCAGTAACTAGAACCTTTTTGTTTTAAAATTACATCCTCTGATATAATTTCGACAATATCAATTCTATCCCTAATTTGTGATATAGCTTCTTCGTACGTATATTCCATAATATAATTCTAACACGACCAAAAATAAAAACAGTATTTCTCAAATCAATGTATGAAAAATTTCCATACAAATTTCAATTCAAATTCTATTAGTTAGAATGAGAACGTAGTTGAGAACGTTTCCAATCAAGGATGATTGAGCTTTCTCTACTGAATTCGTAATTATGGATAAATGAGTTTTCTTTTTTAGGTTGATTTTCGTTTTTGAATGGTGAATCGTCTGAACACATAGTGAAAACTATCGCTTCTCCTGTTTTAGAAAAAGACGTTTGATAGTTCAAATCTTTGTCAGCGTAAAAATTAAAGTTGTCCATTCTTCTTATTTAATCCTCGCCACGAAAAAGTCAACATGGCTATGGTTCTAAATTTTGCAAAAGCTCCATTTAGAGGTTGTGGGGTGCTAGTCTTAACATTCTACGATACTACTGTATGCAGAATCCGTTCTTTTGGGGTGTTTCTAATCCTTTAGTCTAGTTATCTAATACTTTAGTGTTAGTCTGTTATAATTATTAAATACCACATTATTTTATGTTTATAACATGCCCTGTTACATTTGTTACAAAATTGTTCGTGCTATAATAAATTTATGGAAGCTAAATATATTGTAGATACGCACTCTCATATCGATATGATTGAAGATATTTCTATCGAAGAAATTCTTAACAATGCAGAAGAAAATAGTGTAAAAAAGATTATTATTCCGTCTGCGGATGTTAAAAGTTTTGATAGAATAATTGAACTTGCAAATAAATATGAACAAGTTTATTGTATGTTGGGAGTTTTTCCTGAAGAGGCCAAAACTTGGGATGATAGTATTTTAGATTTGATAAAAGAAAAAGTTTCACAAAATAAAAAGATTATAGGTATTGGTGAAATTGGTTTAGATTATTATTGGGACAAGACTTTTATTGATTTGCAAAAAGAAATTTTTATAAAACAAATCAAACTTGCAAACGAACTAAATTTGCCAATAAATGTACACGATAGAGAAGCTCATAAAGACACTTTTGATATTATAAAGGAATATAATGACCTGAATAAGTCAAAAGTCATCTTACATTGTTTCTCAGGTAGCTTAGAATTTGCTAATGAATGTATAAAAGAGGGTTGGTTTATTTCTCTTGGTGGTGTTGTAACGTTTAAAAACGCTAAGAAAATGAAAGAGGTTGCACAAAATATTGATGAAAACTTCTTATTATTAGAAACTGATGCTCCCTATTTAACTCCACATCCATATCGTGGTACAACTAATCAGCCAGCTTATACAAAACTTGTTGCAGAAGAAATTGCAAGATTAAGAGAAACTTCTACAGAACATATTATGGAAGTAACTACAAATAACGCATATAAGGTATTTAAATTTTGAAAAAAGAAAGACTTGATACATATTTAGTTAGTTTAGGATATTTTGATAACAAAAGCAAAGCTTCTGCATCAATACTTGCAGGGGATGTCATTATTAATGATGAAAGAATTACAAAGGCTGGTTATCAAATAAATACTGAAAAGGAATATGAAATAAGAGTAAAATCTATGCCTTATGTATCTCGTGGCGGTTTTAAATTAGAAAAAGCTCTAAAGGCTTTTGATGTAAAACCTGAGGGTAAAATTTGTCTTGATGCTGGTGCTTCAACTGGCGGTTTTACAGATTGTTTACTTCAAAATGGTGCAAAATTTGTTTATTCAGTTGATGTTGGACATAACCAAATTGACTGGAAATTCCGCTCACATAATCAAGTAAAAGTCATTGAGGGTTGTAATTTAAAAAACTGTGAACTAGGTGAAGTTTATGGTGAAAACGACGAAAAAGCTGAACTTTTAGTGTGCGATGTTTCTTTTATTTCGCTAACTAAAGTTCTTGAGAATTTTAAAAAACTTATCCGTGAAAATGATTTTCAAATGGTTTGTCTTATAAAACCTCAATTTGAGGCTGGTAAAGACCTAGTTGAAAAAGGTGGCGTTGTAAGAAATCCAAAAGTACATTTAGATATAATCAACAACGTAATATCTTATGCAAGAAGTCTTGATTTAGAAATTAATAACCTTACATATTCACCAATAAAAGGACCTCACGGCAATATTGAATACTTAATTCTATTATCAGATAAACCGTCTGATAATGAAATCAATCCTGAAAAAACTGTTGAAGATGCATTTACTTCTCTAAATTAATAACCATATCTTTATCAACAAGGTTTCTACCGATAGCTTTTTCTAACTGAGCTCTAGCTGAATTATATTGGTATAATGTGTTGTAATAAGATAATTGAGCATTTTGGTAAGATACTTGTGCATCTTTAAGTTCTGTCGGATTACCTACGCCAACTCTATATCTTCCGTATGATAAATCATAGTTTTCTTTTGCTTTTTTCACATTCAAGAATGCTACAGGAATTTGGCTTTTCTTTTCATCAAGAGTGTAATAAGCTTGTTGAATTTCTAAATAAATATTGTTTCTTTCAGATTCAGCTCTTGCCATTTCTCTATCGTAGCCAGCTCTGGCTTCTTTAATTTGGTTTTTAATCAACATTCCGTTAACAGTAGGGAAGTTTAAGTATCCACCTAAGTTATAACCATAAGTAGATGTTGGATTTTTACCACCAACTGCAACTTGACCCTCTACAGAAATGTTTGGATAATATGCTTTTTTAGCTAATTTCCAGTTTTGTTTTGCTGCTTCAACTCTTTTTTCTAAAATTAATAAATCAGGGCGAGATTTTTCAGCAATACCTATAGCATCGTCAAGAGTTACTGTAACTGGATAGTATTGTAATCTTTCTTTAACGTTATATTGAGTTCTAAATGGTAAACCGATTGAGTTATTCAATTTAGCAACTGCAATATCTACTGCGTTATTTGCTTGAATAAGTTCTAATTTTGCATTACTCAAGTTAACTTCTGCGATTGTAACGTCAACTTTTGGATTTGTACCGATTTCATAAAAAGCTTTTGCTTGGTTATAGAACATTTCAAACTTTTTAACAGTATCTTCTGCAACATCACGTCTATCGTAAGCGTATAAAAGATTATAATAATCATTTTTAACATTCATAATAACTGTGTTTATTGTAGATGTTAAATTAATTTTGTATGAATCTCTTTCTAACTTTTGGATAGTGACCTTGTTTTGAGTTACACCAAAGTCATATAACATTTCAGATAAAGAGATTTGACCTAAAACGTAGTAGTTGTATGGTCTTGCACCACCGCTACCTAACAAGTCTGCTAATTGTAATTGTTTAATTCTAGTATAACCAGTTTGCCAATTTAATTGTGGAAACCAGTTTGACCATGCTTGTCTTACTCTTGCATCGGAAGCAATAATATCTTCCATTGCTTCTCTGATTTTTGGATTGTTACCAAGAGCAAATCTTATACATTCATTTAATGTAATATCAATATTTTTTTCTACAGAACCTTCAACCACATAAGTTTCTTGTTGTTCCTGTTTGTTTACAACAGGAGCAACGTGTTCTGAAGCTGGATATTCTTCTTTTTTAATTACGTTACCAATATTTTTCATATTAGTATCTGCATTTTTTGTTTTGTCTTTTGCAAAAACAGTCGGAACGCATAAGAAAAGAGCTAAGACTACTAATAAAATCTTTTTATTCATGTTTAGACTCCTTTCTTTTTTCAATATATGCACGAGAAAGTTTTTTCATTCTTTGAACGCAAACGAAGAACGCAGGAACAAGCATTGTACCGGCAAATGCTACTGCCATCATACCGCCGAATACTGTCATACCAACAGAGTGTCTACTAGCTGAACCAGCACCTGATGCGAAAATCAATGGTACAACACCTAGGATGAACGCAATATTTGTCATCATAACGGCTCTAAATCTCAGTTGAGCGGCTTCCATCGCTGCGGCAATTTCGTCACCGCCATTTCGTTCAAAGGCTTCTTTCGCAAACTCAATAATCAGAATGGCTTGTTTTGTACTCAAACCAATCAACATAACAAGACCGATTTGACAATACAAGTCTAATGTGTAACCTGCAATATATTGAGCAAATAATGCACCTACCATTGATACTGGAGCGATTAACATTACGGCAATAGGAAGAGTCCAACTTTCATATAACGCTACTAAGAATAAGTATACGAAAGTAAAGCATAATGCCAAAATTACACCGATTTGACCAGTAGACTCTTGTTCTTGTAATGAACTACCAGACCAAGCAAAGCCCATATCTTTTGGTAAAATCTTGTTAGATAGATTTTCCATAGCTTTCATAGCTTGACCAGAAGATGTACTTCCAGCACCTTGACCATTGATAGTTACCGCATTATACATATTAAATCTTGTTAAACTGTAAGGACCAACAATTGGTTCAAATTTAACCATTGATGATAGAGGAACCATATCTCCTCGTTTATTTTTAACAAATAAACGTTTTAAATCAGGTTCTGATGTTCTGAAATCAGCATCAGCTTGCATCATAACACGATATACACGACCAAACTTGTTGAAGTCGTTTACATAAGTTGTACCATAAACAGCCGCCATAGTTCTATAAATTTCATCAATAGCAACATTTTGAGCCATAGCTTGTTGTTCATCAACTTTTACTAAGATTTGTGGTAATGTTGCAGTATAAGTTGAAAATACTGATGTTAAGCTCTTATCCATATTAGCTGCACGAATAAGTTTTAGAGATTCGTCATACAATTCTTGAGGACTTCTATCAGCTTTATCAAGTAATTGGTATTCAAAACCACCAAATGAACCTAACCCTGGAATTGGTGTCGGTTGGAATGCAACAACTCTTGCTGCTGGGAAGTTTGAATATCTAGCTCTGATGTTAGCAATAACTGCATCAGCTGATTCTTTCTTGTTACGTTTTGACCATGGTTCTAATTGTGCAACAATAAACGCTGTATTTTCACCAGCAAAACCGATAATGTTAATAGTTTGTTCAACGCCAGGTATTTCATTAATACCTTTTTCAACTACTGTTGCAATTTCTTTTGTTCTTAATGTTGAAGCTCCATCAGGTAATTGAATTTGAGCAAATACAGCACCTTGGTCTTCTTGTGGAATAAAGCCCGTTGGAATTAATCTTGCAATTACTAAGGCTATTAAAATAAACGCACCAAGAGTTACCATTGTGTGTTTTGGTGAATCTACAAAATAGTGTACTGCATGTAGATATTTTTCTTTTACAACATTAAACCAATTATTGAATTTTTTGATATATTCTTTTTCTTCTTCATAATCATCACCATTTTTCAAAATCATAGCACATAAGGCTGGTGATAATGAAAGTGCAACAATCGCAGATAAGCCCATAGAACAAGCAATACAAACGGCGAATTGTCTAAACATTTGACCGTTAATACCAGGGATGAAGCATACTGGAACAAATACTGCCATCAATACTAAGGTTGTTGCAACAATGGCACTTGTTACCTCAATCATTGTGATAATAGTTGCTTCACGTCTATCTTTACCCTCTTGAATATGTCGCTGAGTGTTTTCTAGTACAACAATCGCATCGTCTACTACCAGACCTACTGCCAATACTAACCCAAATAGCATTAATAGATTGATAGAAAAACCGAACATACCTAAGAAGATAAATACACCAATTAATGAAACCGGAATTGCACACAATGGAATGAATGCAGCTCTTGCAGAACCTAAGAATAAATATGTTACTGCGGCTACAAGTAATACGGCAATTGCGATAGCGTATTCTACCTCTTTAATTGATTCACGAATAAATTCTGTTTCATCGTGTTCAATTTTATATTCCATACCTTTTGGGAATGTTTTACTTAATTCTTTTAATCTTTTTGCAGATTTGTTTGCCAAATCGATAGAGTTAGCTTCTGGTAACTGTTTAATTACAATAAGTGCTGATGATTTACCCCCAATGTATGAACCACTTGCGTAGTTTTCAGCACCAAGTTCAATTCTTGCAATATCTTTAAGTTTTACATTTGAACCATCTGTATTTGAATATACAACGATGTTTTCAAATTGTTTTACATCTGTTAAACGACCTTTTGTTCTCAAGGTAACTTTAATATCTTTTTGTTCTTTCAAAGGTTCGGCACCCAAGTCCCCAACGGCAGCTTGTGTGTTCTGTGCCTGAATTGCTGCCATGACCTCTGAAGCTGATAATTTGTAGTTAGCCATTTTTACTGGGTCTAACCATATTCTCATAGAGTATGAAGCAGAACCATATACGTTTACGTCACTAGCACCCTCAATACGTGCAAGTTCATCTTTTACATAAATTGCTGCATAGTTTGTTAAATATAAAGGATCAAATGTGTTGTTAGGTGAAGTCATTGAAACCATTAATACACCAGGACCACCACGTCTTTTCTTTACTGTCAAACCATAAGTTCTAACTTCGCTAGGTAAACGAGGAGTAACAAGTTGTAATCTGTTGTTAACGTTGATTACCGCCATATCTGGGTCAGTACCAACCTTGAAGTAAATAGTCAATTCATAAGAACCATTTTGAGAAGTTGATGACATGTAAATCATATCTTCAACACCGTTTAATTGAGCTTCAAGTGGTGCTGCAACTGTATCTCTAACAACGTCTGCACTTGCACCAGTATATGTTGCTGATACAACAACTTGAGGTGGTGTAATTGACGGATAATCTTCTAGTGGCAATCCAATCATTGTAATTAACCCTGCAAGTACAATAGTCAACGAAATAACTATCGCAAATTTTGGTCTACTTACGAATGGATTTCCTTTATTTTGTGATGTTGAATTATTTTTATTTTCTTCGGCCATTTATTTACTCTACCTAATTAATTTTATTTTTTACTTTTTTTATCTTCCTTTGAACTTTCGTCTTTTGCTTGTTTTTGAGCTTTGGAATTCAATTCTTGAGCTTCTTTTTCAGATAAAATTCTAACTGGATTACCAGGAATAACTGACTGAATACCAGTTACAACAACTTTATCACCTTTTTTCAAACCTGATTTGATAATCCAGTCTGAACCATCTTCACCGTAAGTTTCAATTTGTTGAACTTGTGGAAGTCCTTTAGCATCAAGTTTATAAACATACTTGTATTGAGGGTTTTCCATAACAGCAATTTGTGGGACAACTGGAGCATCTTGTCTTGATTTAGAGTATACGTAAACAGTTGCATAGTTTCCGTTAATCAACATACCTTCTGGATTTGGGAATGTTGCTCTCATCATGATAGAACCAGTTGTTGCATCAACCTTGTTGTCGTGGAAGTTTTGTACGCCCTTGTGAGCGTATTTTGTTCCAGTTGAAAAATATAAATCTACGTCACGATTTACATCTGCAACTTTATCAACACCCATCAACTCTGTATAATTTTTTGCATCAAGTGGGAATGAAACATAAATTGGGTCAACACTATTGATAGTAGTTAAAACTCCAGTTGACGGTGTAACATAGTTCCCAACGGTAATGTTAATCATACCAACTTGTCCGTCAACAGGGGCTTTGATATGTGTATAACTTAAATTTCTAAGTGCATCTCTGTATGCACTATCATTTAATGCTACTTGTGCTTTATAAGAATCTCTTTGTGCTAAGATTTGGTCATATTGTGCTTTTGATACGTAATCTTGTTTAACAAGTTCTGCGTATCTTACTAATTGTTTATTATAATAATTTAATTGTGCTCTAGAATTGTCTAAGTTAGCTTTTGCTTTGTTTGCTGCAAGTTGATATTCTTGAGGTTCAATTTCAAATAAAACTTGACCTTTTTTTACTCTATCACCTTCTTTAAAGTATGATTTTGTCAAATATCCATTCGTTCTTGCAACAACGTCAATTCTTGATACTGAAACTATTCTGCCTGGGGCTTCAAATTTTCTGATAACATTTTTTGTTTGTACTTCTTGAATTCCAACAGCAGGAACATTACCAGCTTTCATTTTTTTCATAATCATGAAACCTGATACTTGATAAGTTATAAAACGTGCTAAGATAGCACCTACAAATACACATGCAACTATTATAATTATTTTTTTCATATTTACCCCAAGATAAAATACCCTTTCATGAAATCATAACAAAAAAACAAGGCATGTAATCAAGATTTTAAGAAACATTAAAAAAAGGACTAACCTCTCGATTAGTCCTTTTAAAATTATGAATTTAGTAAATTCTATTCAGCTTTTGCAGTTTCTTC
>DBIX01000025.1 GCA_002297005.1 Cyanobacteria bacterium UBA791
ATTAAAAAAAATAAATAGTATTTTATATAATTATAAGTGTACAGTTAACACTATAACTAAAATAAATTTTCCTTTTGTGAACAACCAAAACCACCTAAGAAGCATTGTGTTTCAGGAGTTTAAACACATGCTTCAAAAACTGTAAGCCTTTTGTGAACATACCTAATAAAAAATATTTTAGCAAAAGAGTTTTCAAAATTACAAAATGATAAACGCAATAAAAAAGGAGCTTTTCAGCTCCTTTAAAATGGTGCGGTTGGTGGCTTCTCTTGAGTTGTTGGCGAGGACACGACGTCCGAGCCTTACAAATCAGGATACCCTTTAGGGTAGAACGCTTATTAAAATTTAATCACGATTGATTAAATTTTAATTGCGTGAGAATCGCCCAAGCGAAACAAAAGAATTTGCAATAAAAAAGGAGCTTTTCAGCTCCTTTAAAATGGTGCGCTTGGCGCGATTCGAACGCGCGACCTATCCCTTAAAAGGGGAGTGCTCTACCTGCTGAGCTACAAGCGCATAATCAAATCTTGATTACATATATTAATTTAGCAAGAAAAAATTATTTCGTCAACTACTTTTTTTAAATAAAAAAAATGGCTTTAAAGTTATCAACCTCAAAGCCATATAAAATAAGCGTTTCAAATGTTATTCAACATCAATAAATTTCTTAGCACATGCAAACATTTCATCGACTAAAGCAGAATTTGAATAAATATTCATACCTGCAGATTCAAGAACTTGTTTCATGCGTTTCTCCCAAAGCGGATAAATATCTTCTTTTGTTAAATCAAGGACTTTTGCAAGCATATTCAGTTCTTTAAAATCAATCGGAACAGGGATAGCACCTCTTAGCATATCCACCATTTCAAGACGTTTTTTTCTTGGAAAAGCTTTCAGAAAGTTAACTATTGAAAGCCCTTTGTTTCTAATACTATCTTTAACAAAATCAATTGTTTCATCAACAAGAATAGGTTCTTGAGGAATGCGATATTCCTCAAATTCTTCTGGCAGAATATCCATAACAACGGCAATTCTTTCTAATGTTGTACCACGAGTTGAGAATGGGATGGTTTTATCTATCAAATTATAGACATAAGATAGAGTAACACCAATCATTTCCGCAAAATCTTTTTTGTGTAAATCGTTTTTTTCTAAGAAATTTGCCACCATATCCGAACTCTTTTGCTTTGTTAATGTCTTATTTTTAGTAGTCATAATAATCCTCCCTCTGTAAGATAGATTCCATTTTGATACTAAAATAACTTTTATTTATCTTTTTGTTAAGCGAAAGGTAGATAACAAGAAAGGTAATCTTTATTTGGGTTAAAATAATAAATGCAAGGAAGATATTAAGGATAATTATTTTGAAATTAATTTTATGCACAGGAAATATTGGCGAAAAATATGCTTTTAACCGACATAACGTAGGGTTTATGGTAGCCGATTTAATGGGTTACGAAAAAGGTTTTGATTTTAGACAAGAATCAAAATTAAAATGTTATTTAGCAAAATATCAGGATTTTATAGTAATAAAACCAACGACATACATGAACTTATCAGGTGAAGCATTATCTCTTGTCATGAATTATTACAAGATAAAACCTGAAGATGTTTTAATCGTGTATGATGATTTAGCAATCGATTTAGGAACTTTAAGATTTAAAGGCTCAGGTTCAGACGGTGGACACAACGGTATCAAATCAATTATCCAACACATGGGTACAAATAAATTTGCAAGATTAAAAGTAGGCATTGGACCTCAACCGCCAATACCATCAGAAAACTTTGTACTTGGAAATTTTTCAAAAGAACAAATGCCAATTTTGAAAGAAACCTTAAAAAGAGCAGTAGAAGCTATTGAGTTTTATTTTGAAAATGGTTTAGAAAAAACTCAAAACAAATATAATTAACCACATGTTTAATATCTAAGTGATAAGATTTTATATAATATAAATAAAAAAGGAAAAATTATGACAATAGAAATAGCAGAACAATTTGAACAACAAGAAGATTACGAAAGAGCTTATGAGGAATACAAAAGACTTTTAAGCAAAAAGCCTAACAGCATAGATTTATTACAAAGAACAGCAAATGTAGCTTTGATTTTAGAAAAGAAAGACGAAGCCTCTGAATTATTATCAAAGATTTTATCATTAGATCCAGAAAACATTATGTGCTACGAACAATTAATGGATATTTATAATGATACAGACAAATATAAATATTATATTTATAGAGGGGACAAACATGTTGTACAAGGTCAAATTTCACATGCTATAAATGATTTTAACAAAGCTTTAAACAAAGCAGATACTGACGAAAAGATATTATCAACAAGATTTGTACTTGGCGGGTTATACGAACAAGTAGGAAAATTTAATCAAGCTATTGATGAATTTTTAAGAATTACAGATAGCGATGGGGCGAATAAGGAATCCTATTTAAAACTTGCACAGTTGTATGATAAGACAGATATGGTTTCAAGTTCTGTATCAATTCTTGAAAAAGCTTTAGAACATGGCTTTAAAGATGATAAAGATATTAAAGAAGCCTTGGCTAATTATTATATTAAAAATGGCACACCTGAACTTGCAACAGAAATGACAAGTGACGATATAACAAAACTTAGAAGTTATCTTGATAATGGCAAGGACGAACAAGCCTTAGCCCTAATCAAAGAAATAGAAAAGGATAACAAGAAAAATCCTAAATATTTAGCTTTAGTTGCACAATATCATTATCAAAGAAACGAATTTGATGAAGCGTTGGCAATAGTTGACGAATACGAAAAATTTGCTAAAAATTCACCATTAATCTATCAAATGAGAGCAATGATTTATGATGAATTAAATAAAAACTTTGAAGCAAGCATCAACTGGGCAAAATACAACATTCTACTAGACAATAAGGATGTTGCATTGAACGAATATATGCAAGCTTACGCAATAAACAATGAAGATGCAGAACTTGTATATACTATCGCAAACTTACTTGACACACTAAACGACAAGACAAGAGCAAACGAATTTTACGAACAACTAGTAAAGATAGAACCTGATAATAAAAAGGCTTTAGAAAGATTAGCTGATTTTAGAGAATCTATCGGTGACTACAGACAAGCAGTTGAATATCTTGAACAATATCATAAAATTGACCCAAGAAATGCAAGTACAATAAGAAAATTGGGTAAATTCTATGAAAAATTAAGAAAGAAAGATAAAGCTTTAGAATACTATAAAAAATATGTTAACATCTCAAACGCAGTAGAGGGTTATGATGAAATCAAAGCTAAAATTGATAAACTAGAAGCTCAACCTAAAAACTACACAGAAACAGACGGTGAAGATGGCTTAATCGATATTATTATGAGATGGTTCAATAGAAAATAATTAATAAAGATAAAAAAAGAAGAGGCGGATTTTGAAAATCAAAATCCGCCTCTTCTTTATAAACCTAAAATCTTATTTCAACCATTTATTATTAAGTCTACTCAAAGTACCATCACTTGCCATATCAGAAATAGTTTTATCAACGATAGTTCTTAATCGTTTTGTTTCTTCACCTTTTCTGAATGCAACACCATAAGGTTCTTTTGAATATCTAGGAGCACTAAGAATTTTCAAAGATTTGTCTTCCATAATGATACCTAAAATAATTGTATCATCCGTAGCAATTGCATCAATTTCATGTTTTTTCAAAGCTTTAACAGCGTCAGTATAAGTTTTATATCCTGTAATCAAACAATGCGGAACGGCAATTCTAATAGTTTTTTCAGCAGTAGAACCGAATAAAACACCTACTTTTTTAAGCTTTGAATCAGATAGAGAAGTAATCTTGCTATCTTTATTTAACAATAAAGTTTGACCAGCATAGTGATAAGGAACAGAAAAATCAACAACTGCTGCACGTTGAGCAGTAATAGTCATTGATGCAATAATCATATCAGCTTGTCCTGAATTTAGTATCATAATACGGTTTGACGGAGTTACTGGTACAAATTCAACTGCATTTTCATCACCAAAAATTACTTTTGCAATATTTTTTGCTAAATCAATATCAAAACCATCATGCAAACCGTCTTTATTTAAATAACCAAAAGGTTTTGTATCAGTTTTAACACCAACAACAATTTTACCTCTATCCATAACCATGTCATATAAGTCCATTGGTTTATTTTTCTTACCACAACCAGACAAGATTATAGAAGATACTACAATTATTAATGCTAAAACTAAATATTTTTTCATAATTATTCAAATTCCTTAACCAAATAATACCATAAAAAAGTTATTAGGGTATAATGTAAATATTATGAAAAAGAAAATTACAATTATCGGCTCAACAGGGTCAATCGGAACACAAGCTTTAGAAGTTATAGAAAAGATTTCAGACGAATTTGAAATCATTGGTTTGGCAGCAGGCTCAAACGTAGATTTGTTAAATAAACAAATCGAAAAATTTCATCCAAAAACTGTTTGCCTTGGTAAAAAGGCAGAAATTGCAGATAAATCTGTAAAAGTTTTGTACGGTGATGAGGGCTTAGAAGAACTTTGCTCAAACAAAGAAAACGACATTATTTTAGTTGCAGTATCAGGTAAAATCGGTTTAAGACCAACAATTTCTGCAATTAAAAACGGTATTAATATTGCACTTGCTAACAAAGAAACTCTTGTTATGGCAGGTGATATAGTTACAAAATTAGCAAAAGAATACAATGTAAAAATCTTGCCTGTCGATAGTGAACATAGTGCTATACACCAATGTATAAAAGACATTTCGCAAGTTAGCAAATTAATTATCACAGCTTCAGGCGGACCATTCTTACATAAAACAGTTGAAGATATGAAAAACGCAACTGTTGAACAAACTTTAAAACACCCACGATGGAACATGGGTAGAAAAATTACGGTTGATAGTGCAACACTTATGAACAAAGGCTTAGAAGTAATCGAGGCTCATCACTTATTTGGTTTTGATTACGACAATATCGAAGTTGTTGTCCATCCTCAAAGTATTGTGCATAGTGCCGTTGAATATGCAGATGGTAGCGTTATTGCACAACTTGGTTTACCAAGCATGCATATTCCTATTCAATACGCAATTACTTATCCAAACCGTATTGAGGGTATCAAATCAAAGAGTTTTAGCTTTGCAGAAATTGCACATCTTGATTTTGAAAAACCTGATTTTGAAAAATTCCCAACTGTTAAACTCGCTTATCAAGCAGGTAAAGAGGGTGGAAGTGCAACAATTTGCTTAAATGCTGCAAATGAAGAAGCCGTATTTGCATTTTTGGATAATAAAATTAAATTATTTGATATTTACGCAATTACAGAGAAAATGTATAACGCACACAATATCGTTAAAAATCCATCTATTGATGAAATTTTTGCAATCGACGAAGAAATAAGAATTAAAACAAGAGAAATAATTAATAAAAAAAATTATTAATTAAAAGTTTCTTTCCATTTCTTCAAAAGCGTCTAATTCCTTATAGTAATTAGTCTTTTTGCGAATGTTTTTATTTTTCTTTTTAACCTTATCAGAAACATTTTTATAAGCATTATCCAGAGAAATTTTTGCGATAGGTTTTCTTCCACCTGATTCAAAAAATGCTAACCAATATCTATCTTTTACGTCATTAACAGTAAAAGATATTCTTCCAGCAACCCTGTCACCTGGTTTAATTTTTGTATACATCAATTTTGTGTCACCAAAAATCGATGGGTGGAATATAGAATTTGCCTCATTTACCAAACCTAAATCAAAACTTGAAAAAGTCTTCTTTGTCATATTTGAAATAACTAAAGACAAAGTTATAGTGTTAACAACACCAAATGGGTCTTTTTCAAATAAAATATTTGTAATTTTAACAGTCAAACCGGGGTATTGTAATTCCTTTTGAGCAAGAGCTTCAGCCTTATAAACAGGTAAAGAAACATTTGAGGCTAATTTAACTCTAATTTCATCCCCTGGAGAAATCAAAACATCTTTACCTTTACGATACAAAGCCATACCTAAACCAATAGTACCACCAATTGCAGCACCACCAGCAACAGTATAACCTTGAGATGCAATAGCTGCCTCTAATCCCAATAAGTTAAGAGCTGTAAGTCCACCAATGACACCACCTGCTGCAGTATATCCGACATCCGTCGCAACAATTTTTGCAGTAGCTTTTAATGGATGCATTTTTGTAGACATATTACCCTCAATTGGAATTTCTCTACCATCAGGTGTTACTAAGTAATCGAATTTTAAATCAATATAACCATCTCTACCCAACCTACGAGATTCTTTTGAGGCCTTAATAATACCGTGAGCAACTGTTCCTCTAGGAATAATTATACCTTTATTACTATAAACATCACTTGTAACTTCAGCAAAAAATTCATCACCCTCTAAGGTAAAAGATGCATCCAAAACTTGTGATACAGACATATAAATTACATCTTTTGAGTTTAATTCATCAACAGCACCAGTAAACAATTCTTTATCCAAAACCTGCTGAACATTGTTACTTTTTTCAGCATGTCCTTGAAATATATCTGCCATGGCAATTTGCGATGAAGTACACATGATATATATTAATACAAGAAAAATACTTATAAATTTTTTAACACTACCTATTTTATACATAGCAATATTATACAATTTTTCAACAAAATATCCAAAAATTTACAATTAAAAATTATAAATGTACACAATATTTTTTTTAGGTATAATAAACAATGACACAAAAGAAAGGAGATTATTATGAAATTTATATGTTCAGTATGCGGATACGTACACGAAGGTGATACAGCACCTGAAAAATGCCCACAATGTGGTGCTCCAGCAAGCAAATTCAACAAAGCTACAGAGGGTGAAAAAACTTATGTAACAGAACACGTAGTTGGCGTAGCAAAAGGCGTTGATGAACAAATCTTACAAGGCTTAAGAGAAAACTTTAACGGCGAATGTACAGAAGTTGGTATGTACCTTGCAATGTCAAGAGTAGCTGAAAGAGAAGGCTATCCTGAAATTGCTGAAGCATTCAAAAGATACGCTTTTGAAGAAGCAGACCACGCATCAAGATTTGCTGAATTATTAGGTGAAGTTATCTCAGATTCAACTAAGAAAAACTTAGAAATGAGAGCTGAAGCTGAATGTGGTGCTTGTGCTGGTAAAATGGAAATTGCTAAAAGAGCTAAAGAATTAAACTTAGATGCAATCCATGATACAGTTCACGAAATGGCTAAAGACGAAGCTAGACACGGCAGAGGCTTTGATGGTTTATTAAAAAGATATTTTGCATAATTCTTTGAGATAAAACAATAATTAAAAGAGGCGATTGGATTTCATCCAATCGCCTCTTCGTTTATACTTTTTAACTTTAGTTGTTATCTTCGTGTTGTTTCTTTTGCAAATCAATTTGTTCCATTTCTTGAGCAAAAGCAACCTTTTCAAAATCAGGAATTGGCATTGGTCTTGCAAACAAGAAACCTTGAGCAATGTCACAACCAGCAACTGATAAGAATTCAGCCTGATCTTTTGTTTCAATACCTTCTGATACAGTTGTCAAATTCAAGTTTTTAGCCATTGCTAAAACATGTTTTACAACAACTTTACCTTTTTCATCAGCTGTTGATGTGCTGATAAATTCCTTGTCTAATTTCAATATATCAACAGGAATTTTTCTTAACATATTCAAGGAAGAATAACCGACACCGAAGTCATCCATTGCAATATTAAAACCGTATTTCTTTAATGTATTTAAAATATCTAAGAATTTGTCAATATCCTCAAAGCAAGCACTTTCAGTCAATTCAAGTTCTAATAATTGAGCAGGAATATTGTATTTTTTAATCAAATGAATTAAGAAATCAATGAAATCGTCACTATTCAAGTGCAATCTTGAAACATTTACAGAAATAGGAGTAGGAGTTAAGCCCCAATTCATCCATTTTCTAATTGTTTTACAAGCTTGCTCCCAAATATAATGGTCAAGATTTAAAATAAAACCATTTTGTTCAAATAATGGAATGAAATCACATGGCGGAATAAAGCCTTTTGTTGGATGAATCCATCTTACCAGGGCTTCTGAACCAACAACCTTTAATGTATGCATATCAAACTTAGGTTGCAAATACATTACAAACTCATTACGTTCAAGAGCAGAATACATTTCGTCTTCGATTTTCTTATCGTTTAATAATTTTGTTCTTAAAGTTTCATCATAAAATGCGATATGTTGGTTAACATTAGCTTTAATTGTACGTTTTGCTAACAATGCTCTATCACACATTGTATTAATTGAAAGATTTTTATCTGTTACAAGATATACACCAAATAGAAGAACAAGTTTTGTTATTAAACCACGTTTAACATCCTTAAACTCACTCATCATTGTAGCGTTGTAAACATCAATTTCTGCAAGAATTTTATCAACAGTATTAGAAATATCTTCAACTTCGTTATATCTAATCAAGAAAGCAAAAGTTGCAGCGAAATATCTTGTTGATAAATCAGTTGTACGAATATTACGTTTAATAATTTCTGATACGTCTTTTAAAATTCTGTTAGCTGTATCATAACCATAGATTTCGTTTATAACTTTAAATTTTGCAATATCCATTAAGACCATTGCATATTTTTTGTTATCATTAGCTGGATTTGCAAAAACTTTTCTCGCTTCAAGTAAGAATTTGTTACTATTTGGACCACCTGTAACATCATCGTTGAATGCAAATTTCATCATTGATTGATGAGTATTATCATAAATAATGTTTACACGTTTTAGCATTATATATAATAGGTAGAATATAATGATAACAACACTAAATAGTAATAATAATACGTCTAAATTTGTTACAGAAACCATGTTTGACGGAATTGTAATTTGAACAAACCAGTCTGCATAGTTAATAGGAACAAATGTATTTAACCAAATTTGATTTTTTCTGTAAGACCAGTAGTTACCAAGCTTTTGAGATTTCAATCTTTTTTCAACTACTGATTTATCCGGAGAAATAAATTTTACAGAATTTTCAAAAATAGTCTTGTCTTTTTTAAACATTGAATCAGAATCCTTGATAAAGAATTCACCATCAGATTTGATAATATTTGAAAAAGCTTTGTTACTAAAATTGTTAATAGTTAAAATGTGTTTAAGGGTATCAATTTTAGTTACAGCAAATAAAATGGCCTTAATTTCATTTTCACTATAAATTGGAACGGCATAAACACTATCAAAAAGCTCATGAGTATCAGAAACAGACTCTCTTATACGGTCAAAACAATATGAGCCACTTCTTACTTTTCTAACACACGCATCAGTTAAGGTTTTTTCACTAGTTGGAACGACCTTTCCATTAGGAACAATAGTATATTCATCACCAGAAAGAGAAGCCATACCCCATCTTCTAAAGTCGTTACGTTTTTTTATTTTTTTATTGATTAGACGTCCGTCAAAAGAAGCAATACTAACAAAGTTTTCGCCAGTATAACTTGCTACACTATCCATAAACTGAAAATCAGCAGCAATTTTGTTGTGAATATTATACGCAGTTTGAATAGTAACTTCACGTATTACAGTTTCTGAATTACTAATTTGCTTGTTTATAAATTTAAGACAAATAAAAGCACCCAAAAGAACAAACGCAACTATTATTGCGGTCAAAAATAATAAAATAAAATCGACACGATTATTTTTATCTAGATTTGCGTAATTCTTTTGCATGACTTTCCTATAGAAACACGTGATACAAAAATTATATAACTTTAGATAAAGGATTTCAATATATTAAGCAAAAATAAAGATAGAAATATTACTTAAATGTTACAGAAGAGAAAAAATAGTAAAATAAAGCATGTTACATAAATAAATTATAAAAGGAGAAATTTTGATTAAATCAACATAAAATCAAAAACTTGACATTTTGTTATGGTTTGTATAAAGTAGAGATACGGAAGAAATTTCGTGAGTGACAATTAAATACAATAAGCTCCAGTGGCACTCTGCCGACGAAAAACGATTGAGTATCGTTTTGAGGAGAGGCGAGGTAGACAGGTCTACCGGTTCCGCTAGAGCATGACAATTAAATACGATAAGCTCCAGTGGCGGAATCGGTAGACGCGTCGGACTTAAAATCCGATTGGGCGAATAACTCAGTGCCAGTTCAAGTCTGGCCTGGAGCACCATTAAAGACAGAGTTAACCCTCTGTCTTTTTTATTTGTAGATGTAAATTACCAATATATCAAGAAGTAATTTTTGAATTTTTTCTCCGTACCATATAAAGTTGTGCCAATCAGGGTTTTGATAAATATTTTTCATGCTTTCTCCGAATAATTTACGGAGATTATGGTATTTTTCTCCGAATTTTGCAAGAGGCACCTTTAATAAACAAAGACAAGAACGATAAACCATATCTCACTCAATCTCATATTGATTTTAATGTTCTTTTTATTATTAAATTACAGTACCAGTTATGGTTTTAGATAATATTGTGAGTATTTTTTATCCAATTCAGGTGCATAACTTCTAAATTTTTCAGGTTGATATTCGTATATAAAATAAATATCTTTAACTTCCTCATCTGTCATAACTTTATCACCCATTGAAGTTGCAAATGAATTATCCGTAATATCTATAACTGTAGTATTTAATCTAGCTTGTAAATGTTCCAAAATCATTTTTACATCTTCTTTTTTCAAAATTTTATATTTTGCAACAGTACCTACAACAGAGTATGGCTGAGGATTAATTTTACTCTTTTTTGCAATATAAACTTGATTAACTTCTTTATCTTGAGTAGCTTGAGAAGCTTTTACATCAAGATACATATAATAGTGTTTTTCAAATTTTTCTGGAGTTAATTTTATTTCAATATGAGCCTGATCCAATTTTCTTTTAGCTTGTATATATTCAGGTGTTGGAGTCATTTTATGAGTTATATAATCTGAATACTTTTCGTAAAACTTTTTATAATCATTTTGATAAGATATATCAATGTTCTTTTGAACAACCTCAGCCTTTGCTGGTTTTTTCGTAGTATATTCACCATCTGAATATTTATAACCATATTTTCTACAAAAGGCATCATAGATTTCATAATACAAATAAACATTTTTCTTATCTTGTTTAGCTTTGTAGTCTTTTTCATTTTTAATTTTATGGTTTACATAATTTTGCCAATTGTCAGATGTTACTGCAAAACAAGAGTTTATACTCAATAAAATACCAAAAATCAATACAATAATATTTTTCATATTTTATTCCTTTCTATAAAGCTCTTACTATACTTAACTCATTCCCTGGCATAATTCGATTATAATAGTATAATCTACCATCAGGACCCATAAACTTGTTAACAACATCATCTATACAGTCATCATATTCTAAAACTCCACCATTTGGTTTTTGATTTTGGTATCTATCATCATAATTAAATGTATACGATGTATCGTGTTTTGGAGAGTGTAAGCTTATCTCTAAGCCGTTATTTATATATACAACATTTTTATCTTGAGGTTGAATAAACTCAATAAATGGATTATTTACTCTCACGTCTTTATAAGGATGTCTAAAATTTTGCACAAATTTATAGGCTTTTTCATCCTCTTTAAGGTTTTGAAATTTTGCATATTCATAGTAAAGTTTTCGTTGTTCGTATATAGAAACAATTCCACCATCTTCCCAAGTGATTTTATGTTTTATACCTCGAAAGTCAGTAATTGTTGCATTATACATACCATGTGTACGTTTAAAGTCAGAACGGATTTTATTCCATAGCCATTCATTATACTCATGATATAAATTCCAATAATAATCATCCTTCATTTGATATTCGTGTCTTTCTCTATATACTTTACTATATTTTAGAAAATTATTTAAAGAATAATCCGTAACATACAAATATTTTTCAGGATGATAAGGTTTATAGTTTTTATTATAAACTCTACCAGCACCAGCATATTTAGAAACGTCAATTGGAGTTTCATACATTTTTTTATAATTTATATTAGAAAAAGGAACAAATGGAATTTTACGAGTCTGAAAAATCATCCACTCGTCTGGAATATTTTTTGACGTAATCATATTTTGTTGTTGATTAGAGGACTGATTAGCTGGACTGTTATATTGAATATAATATTTTTTCGCAGCAAAAACATTTGTTGCAGTTGCAAACAATATTATTAAAGTTAAAAATATCTTTTTCATATTTACTCCTTATATTTATAAAACGATTTAAATTAAAATTTGTTCATTTTAAAAAATTCAATCATCTTCGTCATATTCAGTATCTAAAGAATCTTCAATGTTTTCTAATGTTTCGCCTAGATGTTCCACCAAATCTATTGTTTTAAAAATCATACAAGCACCTAGAATCTCAAGTATCATAATATCTCCTTTCGACAATAACATTATAAAATATTCCTATGTCAGAAATGGACAGATAAAAATAAATTTTTAAAATTCACATAAAGTCATCCAACTAGCAATTAAAATTTCTTCGAATTAGAAACAATCTTGACAAATTTTTATTTTAATATTTAATGAGAGTATGAGATATATTTCTATTAAAAATTTATCATGTTGCACTTGTAAGTTTTCCTGTCAAAGAACTTACTTATAATTTTGCGTGCAATTAGTTAGATAAAAGTATAAAAGGGGTTCTTAATGACGTATTAAGAACCCCTTTTTTAGTTGTGCCTGCGTATTAAAACAAAAAACTATGCACATTTATCAGAACAAGTTATCAATTAGTATTTTTAAAACAAAAAAATTCATTTCATAGAGTAGTAAAGGAGAAAAGATTATGACAAATTTTGAAACATTGTTAATTCATGGAGGAACATCAATTGATGAAAAAACAGGTTCAGTAAACATTCCTATATACCAAACCTCAACCTTTAAACAAGACGGATTAGGTCAACATAGAGGATATGAATATTCAAGAACAGGCAATCCCACAAGAGAAGCCTTGGAGAACTTAATCGCAGAATTAGAAAATGGAAAATATGGATTTGCATTCGCTTCGGGTTTAGCTGCAATTACAACAGTATTAGCCCTATTTAAAACAGGCGATAACATCGTTATATCAAATAATGTTTATGGTGGAACCTTCAGACTTTTAAATCAGGTTTTTAATAATTTTGGTATAACTTTTTCAATTGCAGAAAATGATGACTATGAAAAAGCAATAAACAAAAATACTAAAGCTATATTAATAGAAAGTCCAGCAAATCCACTATTAACAGTAACTGACATTGCTAAAGTTTCAAAAATTGCACACAAATATGGACTTTTATCAATTGTTGATAATACTTTTATGACACCATACTTACAAAGACCTCTTGACTTAGGTGCTGATATTGTCATACATAGTGCCACAAAATATTTAGGCGGACATTGTGATTTAATTGCTGGTCTTGTAGTTGTAAAAGATGAAAAACTAGGAGAAAAACTGGCTTTTCTACAAAATTCTATAGGTGCTATTCTTGAGCCATTTGATTCTTATCTTTTAATTAGAGGGATAAAAACTCTAGCCGTAAGAATGGATAGAATTACTGAAAATGCAAAATTTATAGCAGAAATTCTTTATAAAAACCTAGCAATAAAAAATGTATATTACCCAGAATTGAAAAAGAATAGTGGATATGAAATACAACAAAAGCAAGCAAAAAACGGTGGGGGAATGATTTCTTTCGAATTAAAAGAAAATTATGATGTAAAAAAATTCTTTTCTAACCTTAAACTTGTAATGCTGGCAGAAAGCTTGGGTGGAGTTGAAACTCTAGTTTGCCACCCTTCTAAAATGACGCACGCTTCAATCCCTGAACCTATAAGGGAAAGAATTGGAATAACAGATGGACTTATAAGATTATCTGTTGGAATAGAAAATAAAGAAGATATTATAAAAGATTTAGAACAAGCAATAAGAAAGGCAGAAAAATAATGTTATATAACTCAATGCAAGAATTAATTGGTAATACACCAATGGTTAAACTAAATAATATAGATACAAAAGATGGTGTTAATTTATACGCCAAATTAGAACTTTATAATCCATCAGGTTCTGTAAAAGATAGAATTGGCAAGTATATGATTGAAGATGCAGAACGAAAAGGAATACTTAAAAAAGGCGGAACAATTGTTGAAGCAACTGCCGGAAATACAGGACTTGGCATAATCTTTGCAGCCCTAAATAAGGGGTATCGAGTAATTTTTGTTGTTCCTACAAAATTTTCAGAAGAAAAACAAACATTAATGAAAGCAATGGGTGCAGAAATAATTAACACTAAAAGAGAAGACGGTATGTTGGGTGCAGCTAAAAAGGCAGAAGAAATAAAAGCAAGTATAAACGGTGCTATTTCATTAGAACAATTCAAAAATCCAGCAAATCCACTTGCTCACTATGAAACTACTGGAAAAGAAATTTATAAAGATATGAATGGTAAAATTGATTATTTAGTTGCAGGTGCTGGTTCAGGCGGAACATTTACAGGAATACTACGATATTTAAAAGAACAAAATCAAAATGTAAAAGGAGTTCTAGCAGACCCAATAGGTTCGACTATGGGCGGTGGCGAACACGGTGATTATGACATAGAGGGAATTGGTAACGATTTTATTGCAGACACAATGGATATGAATCTTGTTGATATTGTTATAAAAATTTCTGATAAAGAAGCCTTTGAAAACTCAAGAGAATTAGCAAGAAAAGAAGGTATCATTGCTGGTTCAAGTTCTGGTGCAGTTTTAGCAGCAGGAAAGAAATTGATAGAACAAGATAATGTAAAAGGTAATATCATATTAATATTTCCAGACAGAGGAGATAGATATTTTTCAAAAAAATTGTACAAATAAAAAATAAAAATACCTTAAGGTTATAAAGGAGAAAAAATGTTAAACATAATAATAAAAAATAAATCTTTAATACAAGTTACAATATGGATTTCAGCATTATTTTTAGGAGTCACATTAGGACTACTAAATATAAACGTTATAAACCATTTATTTAATTTTATTGCATTATTTTTCACAAGATTATTTCAATGTCTTGCAATACCAGTAATTGCCCTGGCGGTTATAACAGCTCTTTCAAAACTAACAGAAGAAAAAAACACAGGTAGAATATTTAAACATACAATTTTCTATACCCTATTAACAACATTTTTAGCTGCAATTACTGGATTAATCTTATACGTATTATTTACGCCAAACAATATTATAGTTAATAATACCCTTGGCAAAACACAAACAACTAGTTATTTTGAATATCTAGTATCAATCATTCCAAATAACATTTTTCAGCCCATAATTACAGGTAATGCATTATCTGTAATTTTGATTGCAGCAGCTATTGGTATCGCTCTATCTATTGCTAAAAAAAATGAAAATATAGAAACTCTTAGCAAAGTTATATTTGGTATTCAAGAAATTTTATTTATTTTAATACAAGGATTAATAAAAATATTACCAATAGGTATAATGGCTTTTGCGGGTCAATTGTCATCACAAATCATAAATAACACAGCAATAGGAGCTTTAGGTAAATACACAGCTATTGTTTTAACTGGTAATATTATACAAAGTCTAATAATTATTCCATTAATTTTACTCATCAAAGGCATAAACCCTATTTATACCTTTAAAAATATGTTGCCAGCAATAGTAACCGCCTTTTTTACAAAAAGTTCAGCTGGCACATTACCGGTTACACTTAATTGTGCAGAAAATAATTTAAAAATAAATCCAGAAATCTCAAGATTTGTTTTACCAATTTGCACAACAATAAATATGAATGGATGTGCAGCATTCATTCTAATAACCTCATTATTTATTATGCAAAATGCAGGCATTCATTTAACGCTAGGGACAATGATAATCTGGGTATTTATTGCAGTTTTTGCAGCTATTGGAAATGCGGGAGTTCCAATGGGTTGTTATTTCTTAACAGTATCCTTAATGTCATCAATTGGTGCTCCTATTGGAATTTTGGGATTAATACTACCGATATATAGCATTATTGATATGGTCGAAACAACTGAAAATGTTTGGTCAGATTCTGCAGTATGTATGTTGACAAACAAAGATATTGAAATTTCTTAAATAATAAACTTATATCTAGGGTTAATTGTGCGAAAGAATACGACAAACCCTAGATTAATTTTATTGTTGCAAATTATTAAACCTCAACTCTCGCCACTAGGTTAGATCTAAATCAATCCTTGGTAAACGGTTTAACCATTATGCCATCCTTAAGAGTTACATACAGAAACGAAAATGGATTTGAACCTTACATTTTTGGAGGTTGTGTTATACCAATAATGAGCGACATAAAAGCAAGAGCAGATTCGACACAACTTGAAAAATTAACACTTAATGCGTGGGCTCAATTCGGTATAGGGATAAAAAAACGAGTAGGCGAGCGTGTAACCTGTTTTCTTGAAAACATTATAAGAACAGGTGGTCGAGTCGGTTGGGGGCTTATATTTAATGTGCAAATTTCTATATAAATTTGTGATTTTGCAAATACTTAAAGCATTAAATATATTTTTTTAATTCACAATTGCAATTTTTATTACATTGTCTAACTTGTTTTCAAAAATTTCATAAGCTTTTTCAATATCTTTAAGTTTAAATTTGTGCGTAATTAATGGCGTTGTATCGATTTTACCTTGTTCAATTAAGGACAAAATTTCTTCGCAGTCACATCCATCAACACCGCCTGTTTTGAAAATAAGATTTTTTCCATACATATCAGGGAGAGGTAATATCATAGGTTTATCGTAAAGAGCAACAATAGTAACTATGGCATTTGGTCTTGCACAATTCCAAGCCATTTTAAAAGTTTCTTCTGTACCTGCGACCTCTAAAACAACATCTGCACCACCGTATTCACTTTCTTTTAGCGTTACAGATTTACAAGCTTCAGGTTCTGTAACAATAACACTTGGATAATGTGTTTTTACAAAGTTTCTTCTTGTTTCGTCTTTTTCACAAACAATAATCTTTTTAGGATTTTTAAGCATAACGCAAAGCAAAGTACATATTCCTGTTGGTCCAGCACCAATAATTAAAACTGTATCCTCTTCTTTTATTTCAGAAATACGTGTTGCCCAAAACCCAGTTGCCAAAACATCACCAACAAAAAGAACTTGTTCGTCAGTAACATTTTTTGGTATAACATTCAACCCTTGATTTGCATAAGGAACTCTAACATATTCAGTTTGACCACCATCAATTCTGCAACCTAAAGCCCAACCGCCATTTTTATCAGTACAATTATTCACATAGCCATTTTTACAGAAAAAGCATTCGCCACAAAAAGTTTCTACATTAACAGTTACTCTATCGCCAACTTTTACATTTCTCACGTCAGAACCAATTTCTTCAACAATACCAACCATTTCATGACCAACCGTAATACCCTTAATAGCTTTTGGAACAGAGCCGTGTTTTATATGCAAATCACTCGTACAAATACTAGACATAGTAACTTTTACTATTGCATCTTTTGTATCAAGTATTTGAGGTTTTTCTTTTTCTAATAATTCAAATTTTCCGTGTTCTTTATATGTATAGGCTAACAAATCATATCTCCTTAGTTAATACAAGCATCATAACACAGAAGTAATATTCTATCTTAAAAGTTATATTAAATTAAAATTTTTAAAATAATCAATATAAGCCAAATGGCTAATGGCTAGTTGTATAGTTCGCATATACAATAGATTTGTTGAAAAGGATTCTTATACAACTGTGCAAACTCAGCAATATATCATCCTTTCGATATATAATATAATAACAACTTATTGAATAATTTGGGTAAATTTAAACAGATAAGGGTGACAAAATGAACAATAAAATTTCCATATACATTGTTGAAGATTACATGTTAGCAAGAATTACTTTTGAAAAGGCATTAAAACAGTTTGATGATGTTGAAATCAAAGGTTCTTTTGAATCAGCAGAAGATTGCCTTAATGCACTTGAAAAAGAACAAGTTCAACTAGTAATTATGGATATTGGCTTACCATATATGACAGGTATTGAAGCCACTAAAATAATCAAAAACAAATATCCTAATATCAAAGTTATTATGCTAACTTCCCACGACAAACAAGATGAAATAATTTCAAGCTTCGCTTCGGGTGCAAATGGCTATGCTCTAAAAGAAATTTCAATGGAGAAATTACATGATGTAATCAAAACGGTTGCAAACGGCTCTATTTGGATTGCACCACAAATCGCAAATGTTGTTCAGAAATTATTCTTTAATCTTGAACCAGCACCAAAACAAGATTTTAAATTAACCGAAAGAGAAAAGGAAGTCTTGGGATTACTTGTACAAGGATTGTCTAACACCGAAATTAGTGAACGCTTAATTGTAAGCACACATACTGTAAAAGCACACGTAGCAAACATCCTATCAAAACTATCTGTCACAGATAGAGTTCAAGCAGCAGTAAAAGCTGTAAAATTCAACTTATAAATTTTACACAACCGAAAATTTAAAATATAAGGAGCAAAAATAAAAATGGTAAATGACAAAAGAATATTGTTTTCTATTCTTGATGGAATGCCAATGTCAGTATATTTAAAAGATTTAAGTGGCAAAATAACTTATTTTAATAAAGTTGCAAAAAAAGTCCTAGGTCTATCAAAATCAAGCACAACAGCTCAAAATAGTTTTATAAAATCAAATCTAAAAAGAATTAAAGAAACAGATTTAGAAGTAATAAAGAACAAAAGTGCAATTGAACTTGAAGAAGAAGTAAAAGTTAAGAACGATGGCACAAAATGGTATAACATTCATAAATATCCAGTATTTGACGACAACGATAATATGGCTGGGATTTGTATTATAGCAAGAGATGTAGAACTTGAAAAGAAAATTCAAGAACAAAGAGAAACTTATATAGCAACTCTAACCCACGATTTGCAAAATCCTACATTAGCACAAATTAATGCACTTAATTTACTTTTAGAAGAAAAACTTGGTCCATTAAACGAAGAACAAAAAAATATTGTTAATTTAACAAAAGATTCTTGCTCTTATATGCTTGAAATGTTATTGAGTTTGTTAGATACATACAAATTTGAAAATGGAGATTACGTACTTGATATGACACCTTGTAATCTTGAAGAACTTATCAAGGATACAAATGAAAGATATGTGCATTTATTAAAAGACAAGAATATAACAGTTAAACAAACAATAGATGACAACATCAAAGATTTTATTTCAGATGAACTATTCTTGAGAAGAATTTTGAACAATTTATGCAGATTTATAATAAATTATTCTTTCAAAGATACTGAAATAAATATCAATTTAAAAAGAGAAAATGACTTTATAAAAGTAGACTTCAAATCTTGTGGTTATCACATACCACCAAAAACTTTAAACAGTTTGTTTGAAAAATATACAACACATTTTTCAAAATACAATACAGTCGGAGTTGATATATGTTTATACCACTCTAAACAAATTGTTTCAGCTCTTGGTGGAAACGTATCAATAGAAAGTCACGATAATACTAATCTTGTAGAATTAATATTACCAATAAAACCAAATACTAATAAAGAAGAACAGTAATTTGAGTTTATAAAGTATCTAAGAATAGATTATTACAAAGGACAAAAATTAATGAGAATAAAAGAATTTGCAATTTTTTGTAGTTTCATTGGAATATTAACATTTATTTTCATAGCTCTAACAACTACAATATTTCTACCTAAAACAACCATCCCTATATATGATGGGATTATAATTTTGTTAATAATTTCTATTTTTGTACTATATTTGGTATTTTCAAATTTGATAGAAGTAAAACGAATAAACAATAAAATTGAAATTAAAAACTTACAACTTGAAAGTATTCTAAACAACGTTGATATAAGCATATTTTTAAGAGATTTAGACGGAACAATTATTACAATGAACCAAGGAAATGCTAATCTTTTAGGATACACTTCTGATGAAATGGTTGGTAAAAACATAAAAGATGTGATTAAAAATCTTGGGGAAATAATCGATAAAACAGATAAAGAAGTAATTGAAACAAAAAAGGCAGTAAAATATACACATTTTGTTGAATCTAAAAAAGGGATAGGAAGATACCTTAAAATCAGTAAATTTCCCCTGTTAAATTCAAAAGGGAATGTAACAAAAATCATTGTTTGTTATATTGATAACACTCTAGAACAAAACATTGAAAAAACAAAAAACGATTTTATTGAAACATTAACTCACGATTTAAGAACACCAACAATTACCCAAATTAAAGCCCTAGATATGCTTTTAGATGGTTATTTTGGGAATTTAACAGAAGAACAATTAGAACTTACAAAACAAATTAAAGATTCTTGTCTTTATATGAACGATTTGATTTTTACAATTCTAGATACTTACGTTACAGAAAAAGGTCAAATCAAATTAGTCCCATCAAATTTGAATATCTCAAATCTGGTAAGAGAAATTACTCAAGAACTAAAATGGTTATCTCACGAAAAGAATAAAACATTATTTATAAACATTGATAATGCTTCAAACTTTATCTGTGCAGATAGATTACAGCTAAAAAGGGTTATTTTTAACCTTATTTCAAATGCAATTAAATACAGCGAAAACGATAGCGTAATTGATATTATTGTAAAAGACATAGATAAAGATACAATCGATTTTCAAGTTAAAAATAAATCTAAATTTTTGAAAAAAGCTGACTTGATAAATATTTTTGACAAATATAAATCAAAAGCAAACTCAAAAATTTCTAAAATCAGTACGGGCTTAGGCTTGTATTTGGCAAAACAAATCATTGAAAAGCATAATGGCGAAATTTATGCTAAATGTTTTGAGGAAAGCGAAACATGTATTTTTGGATTTAAACTGCCTAAAAAACTTATCACAGAAAACTCATAAGTATCTAAATACGTAATACCTTTATTATTAGTTATGTTTACCCATATACTTATAAAAGAAGTTATTATCTGCATAAGCAAAGAAATTAGACCCAAAACTATCATTTACTCTAATTTTCTTCATTCCTAATTTTGTACAAACAATAGTTCTTGTCATTTCATGTATTGGTGTGATTGCACCAAACAATAAACATATTATCAAGGCGATAAGTATTTTTTTATATTTTAAAATATCACTATAAAATAAAGTTTTTATGATTAATAAAAATAGAATAATTAATGCTGGAATTGTAGCACGCATACAAAAATCATTACTTATACCAACTTTTATAAATGGATATATCAATAATGAAACCAATGCTATATAAAATAACGGTTCTTTTTTATTGAATTTCCATATTAAAATTAAATATAAACCTACTTCTAATAAAAAGAAATAAAGTAAAAATTTTAATAGCTCAAATATATCAAAATAGGAAAAAGCTTTTTGAGAACCTGAAATATTACCAGTTAAGTATGCTAATGAAACCAATATAATAAAGAATGCACAAATAATATTTTGATAAGAACAGCAAGATTTTATAAAAGTTCTAAAATAATCAAGACTTAATTCAAAACTTTTGACTTTCAAAGAATTTTTATATAAACAATACAACACGATAGGGAACATACCTATAGCCGGTAGAGTTGCTGATAAAAAGGCTAAAGAATACAAACATAAAATATTTTTGTTGTTTTCTTCTTTTAGAATTACCATAGTAACTAACCAAGCGGGAATAGCTTGATTAAAAACCCAATATAATTGTGTAGTAAAACTTGAAAACTGATAATCAGGATACCACCACTCAAGATGACTAACAGGATTTGTAGGGAAACCCACAAGTTTGGCACCGAGAAAATCTAATCCACTAAAAAAGATAAAAATTATTATTGGCAAAATATTCTTATTCTTAAAAAAAGAAAGAATATAATAAAAAACAAGAAAGATACCAATAGTTGCCCAAATAACTTGAAGATAATAACCTAATTGAACATTATTACCAAAAATTTTTGCAATAAAAGCCGATGGCAACCAAAACCCAATATAATATGTCATAAAGTAAGGAACATTATCATAATTAAAAATAACTGGAAATTTTTGAGTAACTAATAATTCAAATATAAAATTTCGACATTCATGATCAGAATTTTGAAAAACTAAAGCTCCAATACCTGAAGAACAAACCCAAATAGAAGCTATGACAAAAAGAAAAACTAAAATTATCCACTCTTTTTTTGAGGATGGAAACCATAAACTATTTGCATTTTTAAATAGAAAATAAGTACCACTCAAAATGATAATAAAACCTAAAATTGAAACAAGTGGATTACACCAAGTTAGGATAAAAATCAAAATAGGCAAAATAAGGTATAAATATGACAATATTACAAATAATTTTGAACTTTTCTGCATACTTACCGCCTCACAAATATTATAACAAAAAGAAAATTTATCATTAATAGTTTACAAACAAAAAGGATATGCTGGGTA
>DBIX01000060.1 GCA_002297005.1 Cyanobacteria bacterium UBA791
ATCCTCGTTAAATTCAAAAAAAGTGTAAAAAGTGTGTTAGTCTGCCACCTGAAAAAGGTGGCTTTTCCTTTTATATTGGGGCTAGTTATTAACCACCAAATGTCTTGAATTCGCTTTCAACGTGGTCGCCTATTACCTTATCAAGTGCTTCTAATTCTGTTTTTAACGCTGTTTGTTCTGTATCAAGTTGTTTTAATTGTAATTCAAGAACTTTATCTTGTTGAAGAATTACAGATGTTTTCGCATTGATATTTTGAATTTCTTGTTCGTACAAGTATTGTTCATATTTGTATTGGTTATAAGCATCTTCGTATTCTGCTTCATTTACAACTTCTTCAGTAGTGAATGAAACAGCGTTATTGTTATAATCTTTACCGATATTGTCACTTTGAGCTGGGTCATAAACAGATGTTCTTAGCCAAATGTTTGAAACAGCTTCTGTATTGCTATTCAAACTTTTTGGATAAGTTGATGAATCAGAACCTGCATCTGAACGGAATACAACGTGGAAAGACTCACCACCAATAGTTATCTTACCTTGATCATCTTTTGAGTAAATATATGAACCAGTTTTATTCTCAGTATCTGTTACACCAGCATAACCAGTTGTTGTAGAAGTAACGTTTTTCAACTGATTATACAAGTCGTTGTATTGGGCTGAGGTTAAATAATATTTTGTTCCATTATTCTTAAATGCATATTGTACTGTTGTAAAATCTGCTTGGCTTGGAGGAGTTGGAACTTTCAATGTCAACATTTCATTATAAGCATTTGCTGATTTGTTTGCCAAAACAGTTCTTGCGTTATTGATTTGTTGACCTTGATATTCTACGTTTGTTTGTCTTGCCGTACATTGCAAGAATCTTGCTTGTGAAGCTGCTAAGCCCATTTATTTTTCCTCTCTAACGAAAGTATTATACTATTATTCATGAATTTATTTAATGATATTTCCGTAAAAATCAACTACATGGTGTAGTTCGCATGAAAAAATTCTTTTTCTATTGGAAAAGTTTAGTTTATATAGTATTATAGTCTTTGTTATGAACAGTTCTTCGAATAGATTTTTAAATTTATTTTTGTTTATTTTTTTAATGCTTGCTGCTTGCATGCTGAGAACTTTTCATTTAGATAATACACAAGGGCTTTTGTTTTCAGAATTAAACGTGTTTGATGTTGTTTCATCTTTTCAAATCCCATCGATTTTTCAAAACTTGTTTACTGGTAATTTAGTTTTTTCGCTATATTCACTTGTTTTATCTTGGTGGAATGGCTTGTTGGGTTCTGATGCTTATGTATTGAGATTTTTGTCAATTATTTTTGGTACGATTTCGTGTTTAGTTGCTTTTTCAATTTGTGAAAAGCCTAAGAATTATATTTGCCTTATTTTGTTTGCAATAAATTCTTTTTTAATAACTTATTCTCAACAAGTTGGAATGGCATCTTTTTTATTACTTTTGACAGTTTTAAATTTATATGCGTTTTTGAAAATTAGAAAAGATGATAAGGGTTATATTTTATGGGTCATATCCTCTTTAGGAATGGTTCTAACTTCTATTTTTACAATGTTTTTTCTTTTATTAGAAGTTTTAACATTTATTATTTTTAAAAGAGAAGATAAAAACTTCTTTAAATCATGTTTTATTTTTGTAGGTATTTTAGTTCCTTATTTTGCTTATATCGCTTATGCTTATGCAACTTATGCGAATACATATCTGTTTGCAAACAAGAGTTATGGAAACGTTATTGTTTTCTTACAAAATTTCTTTTCTTCTATGCAAACTGAAATAGGTGGAAAAGTTACTATTGATTCTTATTTGCAATCAATTTCTACAGGAATGGATTTTTACACTTTAGGATTTGTTGTTGTTCCTGTAGTTATTTCAATTTATTTTATTATCAAATCTTTTTATAAGGATAGATTTAATATTGTTTTATTTGTGATAGGAATTTTATATATTGCAATAAGAGTTATTTTACAATTTTATCTAGGAATTCCTTTTGGTGTTGACGAGCATATTATTGTTTTACCAATAATGTTAATTCTATTCGCAAATGGAGTAGAGAAAAATGTTTTATCAATAATTTTATTTGTTTTGTATCTAGCATTAAATTTATCTTACTTATTTATTTATGAAGATTCTGCTTTTAATAACAATAAACAAGGTGTTTTAGCTATTACAGATTTTCTAAATACAAATATCGAACAAGGTGATGCGATTATTACGTGGACAAAGATTAATAATTTAGATTTATATTTGGGTAAAGAGGTTTCAATTCTTGATATAAAAACAGATTTTTCTGAACCAACAGAAAAAGAATTAGTTTCTTCAAACATATTAAATCCAAGGATGTTGTCAAAAAACAAAAGAGATGCTTTGAGAATGTATTTTGTAAGTAGAGCTTATCCTACAAATACTGTTTCAAAAATTCGTGTTTTGTATGGGCAAGTTCCAGCAAATGGCAGAGTTTTTCTAATTTATCAAAACTCTTCTTCTGATAATTATGATGAATTTTTAAATAATGTTGCAAGTGATGATTATTTTAACACTTCTTACGAAGATATTATGCAAACATTTTCTATAGTTCAGTTAAATAAGCTTATTTCAACTGTGTTTAAATTTGAAAAACAAGTTAAAAAAGATAATTTAGTTATTAATATTTATAAAAAATAACTTTTTGTGATAAAATAAAAGAAAAAATTTGGAGATATAGTATGGAAAATTTAAGAGATAAATATGAAGTAGTAATCGGTTTAGAAGTACATGCACAATTAAAAACAAAGACTAAAATCTTTGCACCAGATGGATGTGAATTTGGTTGTGAACAAAATACACAAATCAGCCCAATTACATTAGGTATGCCAGGAGTTTTACCTGTTTTGAATAAAGCCGTTGTAAATATGGGTATTTTGACAGGTTTGGCTTTGAATTGTGAAATCGCTGAAAAATGTAAATTTGATAGAAAACAATATTTCTACGCTGACCTACCAAAAGGATACCAAATTTCACAATACGATGAACCAATTTGTGGTAAAGGTTACTTAATGGTAAATGGCAAAAAAATTGGTATCACAAGAGCTCACTTAGAAGAAGATGCTGGTAAATTAGTTCACGCAGGTGCAGACGGATTAGCTGGTTCTTCATATTCTCTAGTAGATTTAAACAGAGCTGGGACTCCACTTTTAGAAATCGTATCAGAACCTGATATGAGATCTCCACAAGAGGCAAGAGCTTATATGGAAGAACTTAGAAACATCGTTAGATATGTTGGCGTTTGCGACGGTAACTTAGAAGAAGGTTCTATGAGATGCGATGCAAACATTTCTATTATGCCAAAAGGTTCTAACAAATTCGGTACTCGTGCTGAAATCAAAAATGTAAACTCATTCAAAGCTTTAGAAAGAGCTTTAGAATATGAAATTGATAGACAAATTGAACTTGTTGAAGACGGCGAAGAAGTTGTTCAAGAAACAAGACTTTGGGATGACAACGCTGGTGTAACTCGTTCTATGCGTGGTAAAGAAGATGCTCACGATTATAGATACTTCCCAGAACCTGACTTAATGCCTCTTGTAATTTCAAGAGAATGGGTTGAAGAAGTTAGAAAAACAATGCCAGAACTTCCAGAACAAAAACGTGAAAGATATATGAGCTTAGGTTTGAGTGAATATGACGCTTCAGTTATCGTTGAACAAATGGATTTAGCAATGTTCTTTGATAAAGTTCTTGAATTAGGTGCAAATCCTAAGATTGCAGTAAACTTCTTAATGGGTGAAATTGCAGCTTACTTAAAAGAACAAAAATTAACTATTAATGAAACAAAATTAACTCCAGAAAACTTGGTTGAATTAATTTCATTAATAGAAAAATCAACAATTTCTAACAATATCGGTAAACAAATTATTATCGATATGTTAAAAGATGGTGAAAAAGCTTCTGCTATCGTAGAAAAGAAAGGCTTGAGCCAAATTACTGATACAGGTGCTATCAAGGAAATCTGCCAAAAGATTGTTGATGCAAATCCTAACCAAGTTGAAGCTTATAAGGGTGGTAAAAACCAATTATTTGGTTTCTTCGTTGGTCAAGTAATGAAAGAAACTAAAGGTAGAGCTAACCCACAAACTGTTAACCAATTATTAAAGGAAATTTTAGGATAATTTAATGGAAAACTTATTACTTAGAAAAAAAACTTCGATGGAGAAAGAAATCCATCAACAACCTTTGATATTATCAAAAATATTAAAAAGTTTTTTAACTGATAATAATGAGATAAAGCTTGATGTTCCTGAAAATATAAAGAAAATTGTTCTTGTAGCAAGTGGTTCTTCATATCATTGTGCTAGATATGGTGCTGATTTGTTTGGACAAGTTGCAGATATGGAAGCAAGAGCTATTTATTCAAGCGAATTTCTATTAAAACCAAAAGTCCCATCTGATGAGGGCTTACTTTATATCTTTATTACTCAATCAGGAGAAACAAGTGATACCTTAAGAGCTGCAAAAAGAGCTAAACAACTTAATATGCCTATAATGTGTATTACTAATAAAGAGTATTCTTCTATTTGGGAAATTTCTGATTACAAGGTAGATTGCCACGCTGGTGAAGAAAAAAGTATTGCCGCAACAAAATCTTTCACAGCTCAAATGTTGTGCGTTTATTTATTAACTCTAAAATTTGCACAAAAACACGGTGTTGATGTTTCTGAAAGACTAAAAATTGTTAGAACTTTACCAGATGTTGTTGAAGAAACTTTTGAGTTTAGAAAAAAAGTTGTACAACTTGCAAAACTTTTAAAACGAAAGAAAAATATTGTAATTACAGCGGATGGTATTTCTTATGCTTTGGCAAAAGAAGCTTCATTAAAAATTAAAGAAACCTCTTATTTGAATATCAATGCAAATATTCTTGGTGAATTTATGCATGGTCACGTTGCAGTATTGAACAATTCTTGCTCATTGATTTATATTTCAGCTTCAGGTGTTTCTTATACTGCGATGAAGAATTTGACAAAGATTAAGAACGATTATAATCCACCGATTTATATTATTGGTCGTTCTCATGAAAATATTGTTCCAAATTTAAACATTACAATTGATAATGATGATGCAACTATGAGAATGTTTTCAAATGCTGTTATTATCCAAATGCTTGCTTTAGAAATGGCACTACTTTTGGGTAGAAATGTAGATAAGCCAAAAGGATTACATAAAGTAGTTAAAGAAAACTAGAACATTCTCTTATTTACTTATTCACTTTATTATTTTTGAGTTAAAATATATATGCACAGAAATATAAGGTGAAAAATTATGTGGGATTATACAGAAGAAGTTTTAGATCATTATAGAAACCCTAGAAATGTAGGTAAAATCGATAATGCAGACGCTATTGGTGAAGCTGGTTCGTTGGCTTGCGGTGATGCATTGAAAATATATTTAAAAATTGAAAACGGTATTGTTACAGATGCTAAATTCCAAACATTTGGCTGTGGTTCAGCTGTAGCAAGCTCTTCAATGATGACAGAAATGATTATCGGTAAACCTTTAGAGGAAGTTAAAAAATTAACTAACAAAGATATTGCTGATGCTTTAGGAGGATTACCTCCAGAAAAAATGCACTGTTCTGTTATGGGTCATGAGGCTCTTGAAGATGCACTAAAGAACTATTATCATGATGATAATATGTTTGATGACAAAGAGTCACAAACAACTGACAAAATTGTTTGTACTTGTTTTGGTGTGACAGAAAAACAAATTTGGAATGCTATTAAAGAAAACAATTTGAAAACACTTGAAGAAGTTACAAACTATACAAAAGCAGGCGGTGCTTGCGGTAGATGTAAAGGTGCTATTCAAGATATTATAAATACATATCTTCATAAAGAAGAAAAAGCTAAAAAAGAAAAACCGGATATGTCTTCTGCTCAAAAGATTTTGAAAATTAACAAAATTATCGAAACTCAAATCGCACCAGAGTTACAAAAAGACGGTGGAGATATTGAACTTGTTGACATTGATGGAAACAAAGTTTACGTAAAATTACACGGCAGATGTTCTCAATGTAGAAATTCAATATTAACCTTGAAAGCTTTTGTAGAACAAACATTAAAAGACTCAATTGATAGTGAAATCGAGGTTATAAATGTTGAACAATAAATTAATTTATTTAGACAATAATGCGACAACAAAAGTTGACGAAAAAGTATTAGAAAAAATGCTTCCATATTTCTGTGAAGAATATGCAAACCCATCTAGTATGTACGATTTTAGTAGAAAAGCGTCAACTGCAATAAAAGAAGCAAGAGAAACAATGAGAGATTTCTTTAATGCAAAATCTGCAAATGAAATTATTTTTACTTCTTGCGGTTCGGAGGGAGCAAATACTGCTATTCGTGGACTTTTGAGTGCTGATAAAACTAAAAAACACATTATTACAACAAAAGTTGAACACCCTTGCGTTTTGAATGTATTTAAATACTACGAAAAACAAGGTTATAAAGTAGATTATATTGGAGTTAATTCAAATGGCGAACTTGATTTAGAAGAATTGAGTTCTAAAGTTGATGACGAAACAGCTCTTGTTGCAACAATGTGGGCTAATAATGAAACTGGCGTTATTTTTCCAGTTGAAAAAATTAGTAAAATTGTAAAAGACAAAAATCCTAATACAAAATTATTTGTAGATGCAGTTCAAGTTGCGGGCAAAATTGATATTGATGTTCAAAAAGCAAATATCGATATGCTATCTGTTTCAGGTCACAAATTCCACGCTCCAAAAGGTATTGGTGCATTGTATGTTAAAGCTGGAACTATGCTTAATCCTCTAATTATTGGTGGACACCAAGAAAGAGGAAAAAGAGCTGGTACAGAAAATGTTCCATACATTGTTGGTATTGCTGAGGCTGCAAAACTTGCAAAAGCAAGCTTAGGCTTTGAATCAACTGAAATTAAAAGATTAAGAGATAAATTGGAAACCTCTTTGGTTAAAAATATCTGTAATGCAAAATTGAATACAGGTATTGCAAATAGAGTTCCAAACACTTCAAATATTGGTTTTGAATATATCGAGGGTGAATTAATCTTATTACACTTATCTGATGTTGGTATTTGTGCAAGCTCAGGTAGTGCATGTACTTCAGGTTCACTTGAACCAAGCCATGTTTTGAGAGCTATGGGTACGCCATTTACAGCTTTACACGGCTCAATTAGATTTTCTTTAAGTAGATTTACTACAGAGGATGAAATTGATTACGTTATTGCAAAAATGCCACCTATTATTGAAAAATTGAATAGTATTTCACCTTATCAAGATGAAATTATGGCACTAAAAGAAAGTAAATAATAGAATTAATTAAATTTAGTAAAAGAGGGGATTTGAACTTTTGTTCAAATCCCCTCTTTTTATATCTCATCCGAATAGATGTATTTTTTTTCTAAAAATCTTGTAAATTAGAATTATGGAGAACACGGGGAAAAAAGATTTGTTAGCTTCTGAAAAAGAAGCTAGATACAAGTTTATTACAAGTCCACATAAGATTGATAATTATGACTCTGCTATTTTAGAAGACAGAGCTTATTTGGATTTGGATAATAACGCTCTTCGTTTAGAATATCAAATTAGTATGCTAGAAGATGATTTAGCAATTATTACAAAAGAATTAGATGGTGCAATTTCAATTGAAGATGAAGAAAATATAAAAGTTTTAAAACGTAAAAAATTGAGAATTGAACGCCAATTAAAAGTCCTAATGTTTAAATATACACAGCTTGATTTTGCATCAAAAGTTATTGCAGTTATAAGTGCAATTTTCAAGCGAAAAAAATCTAACAAAAATAAAATAGGAGATTTTATGTTGAAATACTTCTTATCAAAAGTTTCTAAAAAATTTAAGATGATATACGATTTAAAATTATCATTAGATAAATTATCAAGCATAAATCGTAGTGTCGATGAGCTGATAAGTATGCAAGCCCCAGTAAAAGGCGGAAAAGACAGATATGAAAGATTGACTACATATATTAACAAAGCTAATACAATCCATAGTCAAATTTCAAATGATATAAAACCAAAAACATTTTCAATTCAAGGATAAATTAGAGAGATAAACATTAAAAACTAAATATAACAAGGATAAAGCCCCCATATTAACCTAAAGGTTTATTTTGTTTTGCAAAAAATCAACCTTTGGGTTGATGTTCATGTACATTAAATAAAGTATATTATATGTGGTAAGTAATATAAAGAAAAAAAGACGTTGGGGCAAAAATGACAGGAGCCATTTCAGGATTAGAAATAACCTTGCATAGAATGAGCGAAATTGAACAAAGTTTTCAATCTTTGTTGGCACGCTCTCAATCATCAATGCCTACTGCACAACAAGATTTCCAAAAAATCCTTGACAAAACTGTTCAATTAGATAAAGACAACAACAAATGTCCTACATCTACAAATGCAAATGCGTCAAGAGCAGAAATTGATGATTTGATTGAAGAATACTCAGCGAAAAACGGCTTGGATGCAGATTTTGTAAAAGCCGTAGTTCGTCAAGAGTCAGGGTTTAATCCAAAAGCCACATCAAAATGTGGTGCTATGGGCTTGATGCAATTGATGCCTTCTACAGCTAAGGGTTTAGGCGTTACAAATGCTTACGATGCGGAACAAAATATTTATGGCGGAACTAAATATTTGAAAGGATTGTTAGACAGATTTGATAATAACAAGGAATTAGCGCTTGCTGCATACAATGCCGGCCCTAACGCTGTAAAAAAATACAAAGGCATTCCTCCTTATGCTGAAACACAAAACTATGTTAAAAGCATTATGAAGAGTTACGACAAATTCAAGGGAGGGGCTTAAGGATGATACTTAGAGGACTTGAGTCAGCTGCAAACGGTATGCTTTCATTAATTGAACAGCACGACAATATTGCAAATAACCTTGCAAACGTTAATACTACTGGTTATAAAAGAACAGCTTTAACTTTCAAAAACATTATGGATAGTAATATTTATGAAAACAAAGGTACTCTTTTAGACGGTGAAACAAGAAATCTAGGTAATTTATCAGTAGGAAGTGAAGTTCAAAAACTAACTTATGATTTTTCTCAAGGTACGTTGATGAGAACAGACAATCCATTTGACTTAGCTATTGAGGGTGACGGTTTCTTCAAAGTAAGAGATAACAAGTCAGGAGAAATTTCATACACAAGAAATGGTTCGTTTACTTTAGATAAAAGTAAATTCATTATGACAAAAGAGGGTGAATACCTGTTAGACCAAAACAATAGACCAATAAAAATTGATATCTCAGAATTGGATATGAACAATAACAACCAATTCACAGTAAATGAAAAGGGTCAAATTGAAATTAACGGTAGATACGGTAAAACACCAATTGAGCAAAGAGTTGCAATTTATGACTTTGAAGACAAAGAAAAATTATTTAATGTAGGTGGTTCAAAATTTGTATCAAAAGATATGGAGAATAATCCACCAGTACCGGCAGAAAAGTTCACAATTGTTCAAGGTCACTTAGAAGCATCAAATGCAAACGTAATTCGAGAAATGCTGAACACAATAAACACATCAAGAAATTACGAATCTTTATCAAAGATAGTTAAAACAAACAATCAGTTATTATCAGCAGCATTATCGGTAGGTAGAATTAAAGTTTAGAAGGTAAGGAAAAGAAATAAATGTTAAGATCATTAACAACAGCAGCAACAGGTATGATAGCACAACAAAATTACTTAGATGTAATTTCAAACAATGTTGCTAACGTAAACACAACAGGCTTCAAAAAAGTTCGTATTGAATTTCAAGATTTGTTGTCACAAGCTGCAAGAACACCAGGGGCGTTGATGAACCAAGGTACTTATCAACCAGTTGGTATTGAGATTGGTTTAGGGGTTAAAACAGCCGCTACAACTCGTATCTTTACTCAAGGTATTGCAATTTCTACTGGTAGAAATCTTGATATTGAAATTGAGGGTGAAGGTTTCTTACAAGTAATGAAAGAAGACGGTACTCTAGCATATACAAGAGATGGTTGTTTACAAGTCGATGCAATGGGTCAGTTATGTACAAATGATGGTTTGCTAATCCAACCAGCAATGACAATTCCAAGAGATTGTTCAGAAATTACAATTACTCAAGACGGAAACGTATCAGTAAAATTGGGTGGTGAAACAACACAAACAATCGTAGGTCAGTTGCAATTAGTAAAATTCCAAAACCCATCAGGTTTACTATCAATTGGTCACAACTTGTATGTAGAAACTCAAGCATCAGGTAACCCAATTCAAGATACTCCAGGACAAAACGGTATGGGACAAATTGTTCAAGGTTTCTTAGAAGGGTCAAACGTTCAAATCGTAGATGAGTTGATTGGTTTGATTAAAGCAGAAAGAGCATTTGAATCTAACTCAAAGATAATTAACTCTTCAAGTGAAATTTTGAAATTAACAAATAATTTATCATAGGTAATTTAAGTAGGTAAGGTAAGTGAAAAAAGTTTTAAGTTTAATAGCAGTAATAATGGTTATGATGACTTCTGTAAAAGCAGAAGCTCAAACTTTGTCTGCAAAACAACTTGAAAACGAAGTTTCAAAACAAGTTATCAAAACTTACAAGAATTATACAGATGCTGATTTATCAGTAAAAATATTACAAATTCCTTTTTCAACAATCAATGTAAAGGACGGCACAGTTTCTTATAGAGTTTCTTCAAACAATAACAAATTTATGCCAAGAGATGTTAAAAAGGTTGAAATTTTTGTAAACGGCAAATACGAAAGATTTGTAATGCTTCCTGTTGAAGTTAAAGCATACAAAAATGTTTTGGTAGCAAGTACAGATATTAATAGAGATTCTGCAATTACAGCTTGCAATACAGTTGTTCAAAGAAGAGAAGTTTCTAATATGTTATCAAATGTAATTACAAATAGCTACCTTAAAAGAGATGTTGTTTCAAAAAAAATGTACAAAGAGGGCGAAATAATTGATAAAAGATTTTTAGCAGCAAGACCAGACGTTGCAAGAAATCAAGAAATCGTAGCATTATTTCAATCAAGCGGAGTTACAATTTCAATAACAGCAATAGCTCAAGGTGAGGGTAATGTTGGTGATTATGTAATGCTAAAAAGTCCAAAATATCAAAGAGTTTATAGAGGCAAAGTAATTGCACCAAACAGAGTTTTGGTAACAATATAAAAATTATAAGTAGGTAGGAATGGTAAGAAAAGTAATTTTAAGTTTATTAATATTAACAATGACAGCAATGACTGTTAACGCTGAAAGTTTATTCAGATTAACAGCTCAACAAGGTTATACTGCTTCTCCAAAATCATTATATGCTGGCGTTAGAGCTACATCAATTGGAGATACTATTTCTATCGTGATTAGTGAAACAATTTCAAGTTCAGATAATTTATCTTTCGCAACAGATAAATCTTCTGAAACAATTGATAATTTTACAACTTTCTTGAAAGATGCATTCCATCTTAACTTCTTAAAAGATGCTGGAAGTTATGGTGGTTCAAACACAGTTGAAAGTTCAGCAAATCAATCAAGAAACATGACTTATTCAAACACAATTACAGCTCAAGTTGTACAAGTACAAGCAAATGGTAACTTAGTTGTACAAGGTAAAAAATCAATCGTTAGTGGAAACGAAAGAGTTGATTTAATTGTATCAGGTGTTGTTGATCCTAGATGGATTAATGATTCTGGTCAAATAGATTCAGATAAAGTTGCTAACTTACAATTCGGATTGTCAGGTAGAGGTGCAATCTCAAGAGGTCAAAACGAGGGTATTGTTAACAGATTTATTAGATACTTGTTCTAATAAAAAGAAATTAATTTAGGGAAAAGGTAAGTAAAAGAATGAAAAAGTTAATAGGTTTAATTTTAGCAATAATAATGACTGCATTTATGCCAGTAAGTGCTTATGCAGCAACAGTAAGAATAGTCGACATCACTCACGTTAAAGGTGTTCGTGAAAACCAATTAGTAGGTTATGGTGTTGTAGTTGGTCTACCAGGGACTGGTGACAATTCTCGTTCTACTCAAATTACAAACAAAATGTTGTTAATGAACTTAGGAACAGTAATTGAACAAGAAAACTATATCCAAAAAGGTGCAACAGCAGCCGTAATCGTAACAGCAACAGTTCCTCCATTTGCAAAAAATGGTGACAAAATTGATGTTACAGTATCAACAATGGCTGATGCTAAGAGCTTAGAGGGTGGTGTTTTGGTTCAAACAATTTTGAAAGCTCCAAACGGTGAAGCAGTTGCAGTAGCACAAGGTCCAGTTTCAGTTGGTGGTGTAAATGCTTCAACACAAGGTGGTGCTCAAAGAAGAACTTCAATCACAAGTACAGGTAGAATTCCAGATGGTGCTATTATGGAACGTGATATTGATACAACAATTGGTGATGAAAATTCAATTATTTTATCAATTGATAAAGCAGATTACACAATGGTAGCAAGAATTGCTCAAACAATTAGTAATTTAGTTGCTCCAGCAAAAGCTATTGATGGTAGCTCAGTAGAAGTTACTATTCCAGCTAATTTTAGAAATAATAGAGTTGGTTTCTTATCAATTATTGAAAACTTGGAAGTTAAACCAACAATGGAAAAAGCCAGAGTGGTTGTAAATGAAAGAACAGGAACTGTAGTAATCGGTGCAGATGTAAAATTACTTCCAGCAGCTGTTGCTCACGGAAACATTACAGTAACTGTTTCAACAGAAACTTCAGTATCTCAACCAAATCCATTTAGTAATGGTGAAACAGTTGGGTTTACAAATGAGGGTGTAAATGTTGAAAAAATGATGGGTAGAGTTGTAGAAATGCCTGCAAATAGCAACTTGAATGATTTAGTTAAAGCTTTAAACTCAATCGGTGTTGCTCCAATAGATTTGATTTCAATTTTACAAGCGTTGAAAAAATCAGGCAGTTTGCAAGCAGATTTAGTGGTTATCTAAGGGAAAGTAAAATGGATTACATACAAACAAATTATGCGACAAATGTTGTAAATAATGATGCTCAAATCTTTAACGGAATTAAAGGTTCTGGAGATAAGAAAGCTCAGTTAAAGAAGGTAGCAAACGAATTTGAATCAATGTTTATAACAAAAATGATAAGCTTAATGGATAAAACAGTTGACAAAGAGGGCGGTATCTTTGGGGCAGATTCAAAATACGAAAACACTTTCAAAAGTTTTGTTTTTCAAGAGGTCGGTAGAAATTTAGCAAGTAATGAACATACATCTTTCGGATTTGCAAAACAAATTTATCAACAAATGGAAAGATACGTAAATTAAAAAAATAATCTAAGTGAGTAAGTAATTAATTAAAATTTAAAAATGAATTGGTAAGGTAAGGAAAATATAAAAATGGTATTAGGAATAAATTCAGGAGTAACAAATCCAATAAGCATGCTAAACGCAACAAAAGCTTTTAGCGTAGCTCAAAAACCATTAAGAGAAACAATGCAAATTGAAGATAGAACTTCAAACGGTATTGATTTAAAAGATACACAAGACTTATTGGTAAACAAAAATATTTCTGAAATTAAAGAATTTGCAAAATGCGTAGGCACAAACGACTTAACTGTAGACGATATTAAATACGGTTTAAAATACGGCAGAAGCGTAATTGCAGATTACACATTATAATAAGAGGAAAAGTTTAAAATGAATGAACAAATTTTAGGACAAATAGAAATTGTTTTTAATGAAATATTAACAGCATATACAAGAATGGCTGATTTATATGAAGAAAAAAAACAAAACCTTATAAAATTAAATCCAGAGGCACTAAAATTAACAGATAATATGATTTTAGAAACAAATGATTTGTTGGTGGATTTAAATAATGAAAGATTAAGAATTTTACAACAATTAGGCGTTGAAGAAATGAATATTTCTCAAATTATTGAGGAAGCAGAAAAAATTGGAAGTTCAAAAGTTGATTTCTTTAAAGATTTTAAAGTTAAGATTAATGAAGTTTCAAAAAAAATTACGTTATTAGAACAAACAAATGTGGAACTAATAGAACATGGACTAACAATGTCAAATAAGGTGCTTGATATTATTATTCAAGCATGCACACCACAATCGACAGGATATGATTGTCACGGAAAGAACAGTCAAAGTACGAGCTTGGGAATTAGTTCAGTTTGTGAAGACGCTTAAAAAGGAGTTTAAATGTCAATCAATTCAGCATTAACAATGGCAGTAAATGCACTGCAAGTAAATCAATTAGCATTGAATGTGGTACAAAATAACGTAGCTAACATGAATACCGAAGGGTATACAAAGCAACGTGTTAATTTGGGTACAAGAGTATTAGGTGGTTCAAACGCTACTAATGTTCAAACTCAAGCATACCGTAATGCTGGTGTTCAAATTGGTTCTATTTCAAGATATGCCAATGAATATTTAACTGAATACTTAAGAAATAACAATTCAAACTTATCATATTTTTCAACATCAGCAGACATTTCAACTCACATTACAACTTTAGTTGAAGAATTATCTGATGGCGGTTTGTCAAAAGCTTTTGACGACTTCTATACTGCTGTTCAAAACTTGCAACAAAAACCAACTGATACTACATCAAGAATGGATTACATTGAAAAAGCAAACAATGTTGCAATCTTATTGAACTCAAAATATAAAGATTTAACAGACTATAGAACAACTTTAGTAGGTGACGGTACTGGTGCATCTATGGAAGCTTCTCAATTAGCTGATAACGTTAATAAAGCTAACGGACTTTTAGAAGACTTAGTTACAATTAACAAAAGAATTATTAGTTCAGGTACTGTAAACTCTGCTGCAAACAACTTGTATGACCAAAGAGATGCTATTTTATCAGAATTAGCAAACTATATGGACATTCAAACATCAATTGACAATAATGGTGTTGCGACTGTTACTTTGGATGGTCATGAATTAGTTAGACATACAAAATTATCTTCTAAATTGTCAATGACAGCAGTAAACAATGTTGAAGATACAGACAGAATTGTAATCGGCTTGGTTGATGAAGATGGCAACAAGGTAAGAGATAATATCAATGACAGTTTCAATGGCGGAAGTATCGGTGCTATTCTTGATATGGGTGGCAGAAGCGATACTGAATTAACTGTTCAAACAGCTATTGATTTATTGGATGATTTAGCTCAAGGCTTTGCCGAAACTCTTAATAATATCCAAATGCAAGGTTGGAATAAAGACGGCACTCCAGATGCTAATGCAACTTCTTATGCAATGGCAATCTCAACTGACGCTGATGGAAATATGATTTTATCATCACCAACAGAACCGTTCTTTGTAACTTCAGATGGTTCAAGAAAAATTTCTGCTGGTAATATTATGGTTAATACTGCAATCAGAACTGATTCATCAAAATTAGCCGTAGCAAAAGTTACAAGAGAAGATGGCACAACAGCAGCTAACTATTTTGAAGAAATTGGAACATCAGGTGTTTATACTTTAGCTGATGAAACTGCACGTAAAGGTGTTGGTAACGGCAAAAACATGATTGACGTTTTAAACACAAGAAACTCAACAACAAATGACAAGTTAGGTAACTTAGCACCAGAAGAATTTTTAATGAAAGGTGTTTCAAAAATTGGTATTCAAGCTGATAGTATTGAAAACCAAGGAACATCTCAAGAATCTATTTCAAAATCAATTGAAGATAGATTAATGAGTGAAACAAGCGTTGACTTAAACGAAGAATTAACAGATATGATTAAGTATCAGCGTTCTTATCAAGCATCGGCAAGGGTATTTAACACTTGTTGCGATATTCTGAACACACTTGTTCAACTTGGAGCTTAAGGAAAAAGCCCAATTATATAAAGAGAGATAGAGAAATTTACACAAAGGATTAAATTATGTTATCAAGAACAACATCAAGTCAAATGTCAAATTCATTAATGAATTACATGGCAGCTACACAAGGTAAATTCAATAAATTATCAACTCAGTTAGGAACTCAAAAAAGAATCAATTCCATAACTGATGATGCTGTTGCGGCAAAATCAATTCTTAGTGCTAAAAGAGAAATCAATTTATATAATGGCTACATCAAAAATATGCAAACTGCTCAATACGAATTAACTGCTGCAAATGATGCTATTAAATCTTCGGAAGGCAGAGTATCTCGTGCAAAAGATATTGCAATGCTTATGGCAAATGGTACTTATTCTCAAACAGAAATTGATGGTTTCAAAAAAGAAGTTGATGGTATTATTGATACAATGACATCTTTAGCTAATACAGAATATGGTGATACATATTTGTTTAGTGGTACTGCAACTTTGCAAAAACCATATTCATCAGAAGTTGTTCAAGGTAATACATTTACAAAAAATGATGACGGTACTTATACTGCAAAAGACAAAGACGGAAATGAATTGTTTACAATGAAAGCCGTTGATGACGGTACTGGTAAATACAAATGGCAAAAAACTGATGGTACAGATGTAACAGCTGATGAGTTAGTTATGTCAACTACAAATATCAATTATAACGGTACTGACGAACCAAAGAAAATCTTAATTGGTGAAGGCGGTATTGAAGAAGAATTAAGTATTATCGGTTCAGATATTTACGGTAAAGGTTCTGTATCATCATCATTTGGCATTGATCCAGAAACAGGAGAACCAAAGACAACTGTATCATCAGACGGTGAAAGCGGTGTCTTAGCTTCATTATACGAATTATCAGCAGCCTTGGAAGCAAATGATTATGATGCAATTAAAAATGCTATGAACGGTCTTGATGAGGGTGTTAATAATTTAGCTGCAAACAAAGCAAAAATCGGTATTGCTGGCAATAGATTTGATACTTTAATTAGTGCTTATGATAATAACGTTACTAATTTAACAAGTTTAAAATCTTCATTAGAAGATGCAGATATTACTCAAGTTGTAACTGAATGGATGCAATCTCAATACGCATTACAAGCAAGTTATTCAATTTCTGCTCAAATGATGAATATTTCTATCATGAACTATATTTAATAGTTTATTAAAGTTTTAAAATTTAAATTACTTACCATTCATAAATTAATTAAATTCAAGCAAAAATCAAAGATTTTTGCTTTTTTTTTATGCTAAAATCATGCTTAAAAGAAAGGGTTTTTATGAAATCAATTATTTTATTATCAGGTGGTTTAGATTCATTAGCTTGTCTTGCTATGACCAGAGAAAAATATAATTGCGAATTAGCAATAACTTTTGATTATGGTCAAAAAGCATTGGATAAAGAGATAGAAGCTTCTAAGAAAATTTGCGAATTTTATAATGTTGAACATAAAATTATTAAATTAGACTTCTTAAAAGAAATCACGCAAACAGCATTAGTAAGTGACAAAGAAGTTCCTCAAGATTATGATATGAAAGCCGTTTGGGTTCCTAATAGAAATGGCTTGTTCTTAAATATTGCAGGTAGCTTTGCTGATAGTTACGGATATAATTATATTATTATTGGTGCAAACAAAGAAGAGGGCAAGACTTTCCCTGATAATACTTTGGAATTTGCAAAGAGAGTTGAGGCAGAATTTGAATTTTCTACATTAATTCAGCCAAAGATTTTGATACCACTTATTGAAATGGACAAAGAAGAAATTGTAAAAACGGTTATTGACTTAAAAGCACCATTAGAACTTGTTCATAGTTGTTATTTAGGTGGGGATAAAAATTGTGGTAAATGTGAATCTTGTTTGCATTTAATTGAGGCCTTGAAAAAAAATAATGCAGAGGACTTTATAAAAAAACTTTTTTAAATTAGAATATTGATGTAATACGCATGGGAATTTAGGTATGAAAACAAAATTAATTGAAAATGAAATAAAATATATTGGTTCGCAATTAGCACCACATTGGATTTATAAAAACTTTGAAATGATGGGTGATGCTATTGTTGCATTTAAAGGTGAATGCGAAGTTAAACTTACAGAAATGGTTGATATTGAAGACGTTATAAATAACGAACCTATTTACAGCAAATATATGTTGAGCTTTATCACAGAACAATTTGGTGTTGATATAACTGAGGGTGTTCTAAGACAAAGATTATTGATGACAACTATCAAAGAAGTTTTAGAAGAAATGGGTATAATCGTAAGAAGAAGTGGCGATGATTTGTATATTGGTGATAAAAAATTATCAGTATCAATTTGTACAAAATCAATGACATCAATTCTTATTCATACAGGTTTGAATATTGATTCTGAAGGTGCTCCAATTAAAGCTGGTGGATTGAAAACTGATTTAAATATTGACGATGTTGATACATTTGCTAAAAAAGTTATGGAAAGATATTCTGAAGAATTGGATGATATTTACTTAGCTGGCACAAAAGTTAGAGGAGTAACTGAATAATTATGAAAACTCCAGGATATATGAATTATAGCAAATATAAAAAAGATAAAAAGAATAATTACCAAAGCTTATTCTTATTATTTCTGACAGCATTTTTAGTAATGTTGTTATTCTTTACTGCTGTTGCAAGACATTTATCACCAGAGGTTGATATTGCAATAGGTGATGAGGAAGAAGTTGAAGCAAAAGAATCAGGGTTGGGTGTAAAAAGATTTATTGACGATAGACTTAAATTTATTCAACAAGAAGATCAAGGCGTTGTAAAAAAAGCTATTGATAAAAAAGTTGAAGAAGAAACTTTGAAAGAAAGAATGACAGAAGACACTTTAGTTCCAGAATTGGATGAAAAAGTTGTTATTCCTTATTCTTTCAAAAAACAAGAAGCTGAAACTCAAACTCCTGCCCAAAAAGTTGAAACAAAACCTGTTACACCATCTTATAATAAAGTGTTAAAGGTTTGCGTTGGTAAATATTCAACAGTTGAACAAGCAAGAGTTGCTCAATCTATTCTTCAAGATTCAGAGGTTGGGGTATCTTCATTTATTAAATTAATAAATGGCTCGTATACTTTACAAGTTGGTTCTTTCACAGAGAGAGCAAAAGCTGAACAATTGTTGAACGAACTTGTAAGAAATAGTTTCCCAGCTAGAATTATTCAAGAATAAGAAAATAAGGGGGTAAATTATGGCTGATATTATTACTATTGGCTCTGCCACAGTTGATGTTTTTGTAAGATGTGATGATGCAAACATTGTGTCTGTTTGTTCTACGGATAAAAAATCAGAATTTATGAGTTATCCTTATGGTTCAAAAATTGATATTACAAATTTCGATTCAACAGTTGGTGGGGGCGGAGTTAATACAGCTGTAAACTTTGCTAACCTTGGCTATTCAACAGGAGCTATTTTTAAAATTGGTGATGACATTTATGCAAAAGGTGTTCTTGCTGGAGTTCAAAACAAAAATATTGATTTAAGTAATATTATTCAAGATAAGAATGTAAGTACAGGTTTTTCTATTATTCTTGTTAGTTTCCAAGGTGATAGAACTGTTTTGGCTCATCGTGGTGCAAATGCTCAAATTAAAAAATCAGAAATTAATTTTGATGCATTAAAGGATGCTAAATTTATTTATATTGCTCCATTGAATGGGGATAGTAATAAAGTTCTTGAGCCTATTGTTGATTTTGCAAATGAAAATGATATAAAAATTTGTTTTAATGCTGGTACAACAAGTATAAAAAAAGGTTTTAACTATTTGAAACGTATTCTTGAAGAAGCTCATGTTGTTGTTATGAACAAAGAAGAAGCAATGATGAGTACAAAAATTCAAGTTAGACCAGATACAGCGGATAAAAAGTATTCTTGTGAAAAAATTCACCCTGATATTGTAAAAATGTTAGAAATGTTGAAGACAAGAACAAATCAAATTGTCGTGATAACAGATGGCGGAAATGGTGCTTATGCTTATGACGGTAAAGATTTTTATTGTTGTCCAATTTTTGAGGGTGAGGTTGTTTCAACTCTTGGTGCTGGAGATGCTTTTGCCTCAACATTTAGTGCTGCCTTGAGTAGAACAAATATGGATATTTTAAAATCTTTGATGTATGCCTCAGTTAACTCTGCTTCAGTTGTTTCAAAATTTGGAGCAACAGAGGGTTTGCTTACGTTTGAAGAAATAGAAGATAAGCTTTCTAAACATCCTGAATACACATGCGTTAAATTATAGGATGTTTGGTGTATAATTTTATTGTGGAGTAAATATAAAGGAAAGAAACATGGGTTATAAAGTAATATCAAAAAAAGAATTATGTCCAAATCAATATGAAATCCAAATTGAAGCACCTTACGTAGTAAGAAATGCTCAAGCTGGTCAATTTATTATCTTCAGAGTAGAAGAAGAGGGTGAAAGAGTTCCTCTAACTATTGCTGACGTTGATAAAGAAAATGGTATTTTGACATTAGTATTTATGGCAGTTGGTTATACAACTAAAAAACTTGCTCAACTAAACGTTGGCGATGAATTGTTAGACTTAGTTGGACCTTTAGGCAAACCTACTGAAATCAAAAAATATGGTACAGTAGTTTGTTTAGCTGGTGGTTATGGTGCAGCTCCATGTTACTTAATTTCTAAAGCATTCAAAGATGCTGGTAATAAAGTTTATATGATTATGGGTGCAAGAAACAAAGACTTAATTTTCTGGGCTGATAAAATGAAAGATGCTTGCACAGAATTATTTATCACAACTGATGATGGTACATTAGGTGAAAAAGGTTTTGTAACTCAAGTGTTATCAAGAATTATGGAAAACGAAAAAGTTGATTATGCAATCGCAGTTGGTCCAATGCCAATGATGAAAGCAGTTGCTGATTTAACTAGAGATAAAGGTATTTACACAGAAGCAAGTATGAACCCAATTATGGTTGATGGTACAGGCATGTGTGGTGCTTGCAGATTGACTGTTGGTGGTGAAGTTAAATTTGCTTGTGTAGATGGTCCTGATTTCGATGCTCACAAAATCGATTTTGATGAAGTTATAAACAGAACAAGAGTTTACAAGGATCAAGAACGTAAACGTGACGAAAGTTGTAATTTATTAAAACAAGGCTAAGGTAGATAAAATGACAAATCCAAAAGATATTCCATTTTGTCCTTTGATGTCAGCTGGTTGTGATATGGATAAAGTTTGTATGCAAGACAGTTGTGCTTGGTACTTGAAAAAATTCAAAATTTGTTCAGTTTATATGATTGCACATAATGCAGCAATGACAGTCCAAGCTAGACAGGCAAAAAAATAATGAAAATTGTGGTTTGCGTTAAGCAAGTTCCAGATACTTCTGATATAAAGTGGACGGAAAATAATACTATACAACGTGAGGGTTTAGAAAGTATTCTAAACCCTTATGATGCTTTTGCGATAGAATCTGCTTTAAGAATAAAAAAAGATTTTGAAAATACTCAAACCGTTGCCATTACTATGGGTCCTATGCAAGCAAGTGATATTATTAGAAAATCTATTGCATTAGGTATTGACGAGGGATTTGTCCTTTCTGACAAAAAATTTGCGGGTGCTGATACAATAGCAACCTCAAGAACTTTGGCAAACGCTATTTCAAATAGAATTGGTGAATTTGATTTAATTTTGTGTGGACAATTTGCAATAGATGGTGATACAGCTCAAACTCCACCAATGATTGCACAAAATTTGGGCTTACCTCAGGTAACTTTTGTAAAAGAAATTTTAGAAATAAATGAAAATTTTGTAAAAGTAAAAAGAGTTGTTGAAGACGGTGAAGAAATCGTTGAGGCTAAATTACCATGTCTTTTGGCAATGATAAAACCTGATTACGAGTTAACTCGACCTCTTATAAACGGTTATAAAAAAGCTCAAAATCAAGATGTTCCAGTTTATTCAATGGAAGATATTGGAATGTCTTCTGATAGCGTTGGTATAAAAGGTTCTCCAACTTATGTGAGCAAGGCTTTTAGACCTGAACAAAAACGTGCAGGAATAAAGGTAAAACCTGAGAATGTAAAACAAGCAGTAGAAGTTATTTTGGAGAATATCAATGTTGGAGAATAAAGGTATTTTGATTTATGCTCAAATAACTCGTGATAATGAGGTTTTAGAAGTCGTTTCAGAATTGGCTTCTGAGGCTCAAAAGCTTTCCGAAAAACTGAATGGTGAAACAGTTGATGCAGTTTTACTTACAAATGGCGAAAATTTAGATGAAATAAAAACCTCACTTTCTCGTTTTGATAAAGTTTATATTTTAAAAAATGAAAAATTTTCTCTATATTCTACAGAGGTTTATACAAAGGCTATTGTTGATTTAATAGAAGAAATAAAACCATCAATCTTTCTGATTGGTGCAACTACGCAAGGTCGTGACTTAGCTCCAAGAATTGCAAGTGAATTGAGTACAGGCTTAACAGCGGATTGTACGAAATTGGATATCAACGAAAAACTTCAACTTGCAGCTACAAGACCAACTTTTGGCGGTAAATTGATGGCTACAATTTTATCAAAACATTTTCCACAAATGGCAACTGTTCGTCCAAAGGTTTTAAAAATTTCAGAAAATTTACCAGTAAAAAATACTGAATTTATTGAAAAAGAAGTAAATTTGGATGATATTGAGGAAAGAACGAAGCTTGTTGATTTTATTAAAAATGAAATTGATAATTCTGAAAATATCGAAAATGCGGAAGTTATTGTTGCTGGTGGAAAAGGTGTAAAAGATTTTAAGATGCTAGAAGAATTAGCAAAACTTTTGAATGGCAAAGTTGGAGCAACTCGTGGTGCTGTTGATAGTGGGCTTGCAAATTCTTCTATACAAGTTGGTCAAACTGGTAAAACTGTTTTACCTAAATTATATATTGCAGTTGGTATTTCAGGAGCTATTCAACATCAAGTAGGAATGGAGAATTCAGAAAAAATTATTGCAATAAATAGTGATGAAAATGCACCAATATTTGATATTTCAGATATTGGAATAGTTGGTGATTTGAACAAAATTGTTCCAGAATTAATTAATGAATTAAGAAATAGAGGCTAAATATGGAAAATACAGTTGTTATAGGTGCTCAATGGGGCGACGAGGGTAAAGCTAAAATTACAGACTTGTTATCACAAGAAGCTGATTTGATTGTGAGATTTCAAGGTGGTTGTAATGCAGGACATACAGTTGTTCATGAGGGTAAAACATATAAATTTCACTTAGTTCCATCAGGTATTTTGTATAAAGGTAAAACTTGTTTTATCGGTAATGGCTGTGTTATTCATCCTGAAACCTTGGAAAAAGAAATTTCTGAATTGAAATCACAAGGCGTTGATTTATCAGGTTTAAAAATTAGTCCTCTTGCGACAATTACTATGCCATATCATATTCAAATGGATGGATTGAGTGAAAACTCTCTTAAAAAATCAAAGATTGGTACAACTAAAAAAGGTATTGGTCCGACTTATAGCGACAAAATTGCAAGAACAGCTTTAAAAGTTCAAGATTTATTCGATGAAGAAACCTTGAACGAAAGAATTGATGTTATTCTTCCTCCAAAGAATGCGATTTTAGAAAAAGTTTATGGTGAAAAAACATATTCTAAAGAAGAAATGTTAGATTATTGCAAAAAATACAAAGAAATTTTAGGTGAATATGTTTGTTTTGATTGGCAAAATTTAGTAAGAGAATTTAGAAATAAAAAAATCTTGTTTGAGGGTGCACAAGGCGTAATGCTTGACATTGACTGGGGTACATATCCTTATGTAACTAGTTCAAACGCTGTTTCTGGCTATGCTGCTTGTGGTAGCGGTTTTTCTGTATCTCAAATAAAGAGAGTCGTAGGTGTTTATAAAGCTTACGTTACAAGAGTTGGCGAAGGTCCGTTTGTAACAGAATTATTTGACGCTGATGGTGACGCTATTCAACAAATTGGTAAAGAATTTGGTACGACAACAGGTAGAAAACGTCGTACAGGTTGGTTTGATGCCGTAAATGCTAGATATACAGCTTTGGTTGGCGGTGTAACAGAAATCGCTCTTACAAAATTGGATGTTTTTGATGATTTTGATGAGATTAAAATCGCAACTGCTTACAAGGATTCTCGTAATGGACAAATTTATAAGGATTACCCAACAAATACTTTAATTCATAAGTATTTAGAACCTGTTTACGAGGTTCATAAAGGTTGGAAAACAAAAACTTCTGATATAAAAGATTTTGCAAATTTACCAGAAAATGCAAAAAAATATATTGCTAGAATAGAAGAATTGCTAGAAGTTCCAGTTTCTATTGTGAGCGTTGGTGCAGATAGAAATCAAACTATTTTTAGATAGCTTCAAGTTCTGCAAGCTTTTTCTTTGCAGGGTAATATTCAGGTAAAAATCTAAGACAATTAGTTAATGTTTTAATTGCCTTTTCTTTGTTTTTCTTATAAATCCAGTAGTCTGCCAAAATTATGTGCAACTCTGGGTCGCCATAAGAATGGTTTATTCCTTTGTCTAAGTATATTTTAGCGACTTCGGGGTAATTGTCATACATTAGGACTCTTGCAATAAATTTATAGCTTTCGCCATTTACTGAATAAAATAAATCGTCGCCATTTATTATATTTTCCACCCACTCCATTTTGTCTGCTTTTAGCAATAAATGAATATCTATTTCTAAAAAGTTTCTTATCTCAAAATAAGTAGGTAAAAATGTTACATAACCCTCAATGAACTGTATCATTCTTAATGCCCAATGAGCACGAGGGTTTACGTGAGATATGTTTGCAAAGAAGGTTTTTGAGGTATTCAAATTACCCTTTAAAAGCTCGCAGTAGCCAAGTTCTAAGTATAATTTGTTTTCTTTAAAATATTCTTCGCAGTTTTTAAAATCTAAATCAAGTAGTTTTTGTTTTGCTACTTCGTATTCTGTTATCATTATGGTTTCTTTTTAATAATTACAGTTTTCTTCTTTTGAGCATCTTCGTTTGTTTTTGGCATTAAGTCTGCAAGTTTACTTAAATCGCTCATTGAATCTGTACTCATTTTGTTTGAACTTTTGATTTGTTTATAAACTTCTTCTCTGTATACCTTTACATCTCTTGGTGCTTCAATCGCAATTTTGCAATTATCGTTTTTTGATTCTAAAATTGTAATCTCAATATTGTCATTGATTATTATTTTTTGACCGTTTTTTCTTGATAAAATTAACATATTTCTTCTCTCATTAATTAATGTGTCTAACTTCTACTTATTTGAACAACTTAGTTGTTGTGCTGAAACCACTATCTGATAAGATAACTTGTCCTGCTTTGTGGTTTTTGATGTTAAAAATTAATGGAGCAAGTAGGTTAATTGTTGCATCTTTTGGTGCTTTGTCTGGAATACAAGCAATATTTAGTACTAAAACATCTTCTGCACTTTTAATTTCTAAAGCTTCTTCTGCACTTGTTGGAAGTTCGAATGCATAATCGTGTCCGAATACTGCTGGAGTTGTTACAGGAAACGATACTTCAGGAGTATCAACTGCTTGTACCCATTTGAAAATTGGATTTTCTGTAACATCAATCATTACATATTTTTTGTCATCATACCCTAAAATAGGTAATTCAAAATTGAAGATTAAACTTTCGTCTACTTCAATTTCGCCAAATCTTGTTGTGTTAAATTTCATAAATTCACTCTATCCTTTTACTTATATTTAATTTTTCTATCTATTATCGTTGCTTGAGCTGAAAGTTAAGTCAGGCATCATTGAGTTCATCAACATTGCTTGCATAACTTCAGGGCTGATGTTTGGTTTTTCTCCATTTTGACCTTGGCTCATTAAAAGTGGCAACATGTTCATTAATTGATTAGAACTGTTGTTATTGTTGTTTCCGCCAAGCATAGAAGAAATACCAGCATAAGGGTTTTGTTGTTGTGCCATCATCATTTGCATCATTTGTTGTTGTAATTGTTGGTTATTGTTCTGTGCAACTTGTGGTGCTGATGATTGAGCTGGTTGTTGAGTTACTAAACTGCCTAAGCCAGCTTGGTTCAAAACTTTTATTGCAGCCACAACGTCATCGTTTGATGGCATTTTATTTGCTTTTTTAACTTCTTTTGTTTCTTTTTCTTCTGTTGCAACTTTTGCTTTATTTACATCTTCTGTATTGTTGCTGTTTCTTTCGTATTCTCTAAATTCATAACGTTGAATTTCTTCGTCTGAATTCATACGGTTTCTTAAAGAATCTAAGTTTTTCTTAGTTGTTTCTTGTTGTGCACCTTTGTATACGAATTGGTTTTTGTTTTTGATAAATTTATCCAATTCTGTGTCTTCTTCTTTCATAGTGTTGTTTTTATAGCACAAATCAGGTTCTTCTAAGCAAACCTTACCTTTTGTAGCGTAATCTAACAATGTTTCATTTGGTCTAAGTGCAAGAACTTTGTCGTAAGCTTGGATAGCGTTTGTTTTTCTACCAGCCTGAACATTTGCAATAGCTAAATAATAGTAAGCAAGTGCATTTGAACGTTCACTTCTTGTATAAATTTCAAGGTCTTGAATACATCCTGTATAATTACCTGCTTTGTATTTATTTATTGCACCTTGAAGTGTTACGTTGCTTGCGTATGCAACTGAACTTAGTGCAACTACACCAATTAATAATTTTGCTATATTTATCTTAATTTTCATATACTTCTCCCCTACAGATTACTTTTTAATAGTTTTTCTTAAAAAATCAATCTTTGTTTACTATATTTTATAATTTTTTAGCTAGTTTGACATGGTTTAATTGGTGGATATTTTCAAAAAAAATACCTGATTTTGTATCAGGTATTTTTTTTTATTTTATAAATTTTATTATTTATTTTAT
>DBIX01000004.1 GCA_002297005.1 Cyanobacteria bacterium UBA791
CAGAACAAAAGAAAATGGTAGACCTACCATTCATCGATCCTGCAAGAGGAACAGCTCACCCAGCAATCGTTGGTCAATCAGCTCACAAAATCGCTGAATTATCAGGTTTCAAAACTCCAGAAGATGCAAAAATTCTTTTAGTTGAAAGACCTGAAGTAGATTGGAACGATCCATTCTCAAGAGAAAAATTATCACCAATCTTAGCAATGTACAAAGCTAAAGACTACGAACAAGCTGCTGAAATGGCTTACGAATTAGTAAGCAAAGGTGGTGCAGGTCACACATCAGTATTATATACAGATGAAAGAAAGAGCGATAGAATCAATGCATACGCTGAAAAAATGCCAACTTGTCGTGTATTAATCAACTCTCCATCATCACAAGGTGGTATTGGTGACTTATTCAACTTCAAATTAGAACCATCATTAACATTAGGTTGTGGTTCTTGGGGTGGCAACGCTGTTTCAGGTAACGTTGGTGTTGAACACTTATTAAACTATAAGACAGTTGCTGAAAGGAGAGAAAATATGTTATGGTTTAAGGCTCCATCAAAAATTTACTTCAAGAGAGGTGCTACTGATTTAGCATTAAGAGAACTTCAAGGTAAAAAACGTGCCTTTATCGTAACAGATAGTTTCTTATACAATTCAGGTGCAGTAAATAAAATTACTAACGTTTTAGATGAAATTGGTATTGAACACCAAGTATTCTTCGACGTTAAACCAGACCCAACATTATCAACAATTAACCAAGCAATGTCTATCTTAAAACCATTTGAACCTGATGTAATCATTTCATTAGGTGGTGGTTCTCCAATGGACGCAGCTAAAATTATGTGGTTAATGTATGAACAACCTGACACAGTATTCGAAGATATTTCTATGAGATTCATGGATATCAGAAAGAGAATCTGTCAATTACCAGAATTAGGTAAGAAAGCAACAATGGTTGCAATCCCAACAACTTCAGGTACAGGTTCAGAAGTTACACCATTCGCTATCATCACAGATGACGAAACTCACGTTAAATACGCAATCGCTGATTACGCATTAACACCAAATATGGCTATCATCGACCCTAACTTCGTTGACGGTATGCCAAAAGGTTTAACTTCAGCATCAGGTATTGACGCATTAGTTCACGCAGTTGAAGCTTATGTTTCTTGTATGGCAACAAACTTTACTAATTCAAATGCTTTAGAAGCAACAAAATTAGTATTCAAATACTTAGAAAGAAGCTACAACGAAGGTGCTAACGATCCTATTGCAAGAGAAAAAATGCACTATGCAGCAACAATCGCTGGTATGGCATTTGCTAACTCATTCTTAGGATTATGTCACTCAATGGCTCACAAACTTGGTGCTATGTACCACGTTCCACACGGTGTAGCTAACGCATTGTTAATCAGACAAGTAATCAAATACAATGCTTCTGATGCTCCACACAAACAAGCAATCTTCCCACAATACAAATATCCTTGTGCGAAGGCTAAATACGGTCAAATCGCTGATGAATTACAATTAGGCGGTAAAAATGATGACGAAAAAGTTAAATTATTGATTAAAGCTATCGATAAATTAATGAAAGCTATCAACTTACCAAATTCTATTGAAGAATTCATCACAAAAGCTGGCTTCACTAAAGAATACTGGAATGAACACTTAGACGAGTTAGTTGAATTAGCATTCGACGACCAATGTACAGGTGCTAACCCAGCATATCCATTGATGTCAGATATTAAACAAATCTATATCGACGCATTCAACGGTGTTGTATAGTTAATAACTTAAAAAACTCCAAGCCGACACCTTGTCGGTTTGGGGTTTTTCTATAAAAACCCTCACCGATTTTTAAGCACTCATGCTTCGTGCAAAAAATCTCCTCTCCCATTACGTGAAGAGGAAAACAAATAATAAAATGACAGGACGAAATGAAAAACAAATTAACAGACAAAGTAATAAATAGATTAACTCTTTATCATTGTATTTTAGTTGAATACAATGAAAAGGGTATTGAATTCATTTCAAGTCCTCAAATTGGTTCAAGACTTAACGTAGACGATTCGCAAGTTAGAAAAGATATAAAATTTTTGAATAATATCGGCAAATGTAAAGTCGGATATTCAGTAAAAGAATTAAAAGACTCTATTGAACACACACTAGGGTTCAAAAAAGTAAAAGATGTATTCATTGTCGGTGCTGGTAATTTGGGTATGGCACTTGCAAAATACGACAATTTTGAAAATTATGGTTTAAATATACTAGCCCTATTTGATAATGATCCATTAAAAGTTGGTAATTCAATTAAAGGAAAAGAAATTTTCCACATTTCAAAATTACCAAATTTAGCAGAAAGATTAAAAGTAAACATAGCAATTTTGACAGTTCCAAGAGAATTTGCAAATGACACAGCATTATATCTTGCAAATTCTGGCATCAAATACATTTGGAACTTCACACCAAGCGTTTTAGATGTTCCAGAGGGTATAAAAGTTTGGAACGAAAACTTGATAGGGAATTTTTTACAATTCACCAACAATGATGATGAGGTTTAAAAATGACTGTAGAAATTAAGATTTGCATGGGAAGTGCTTGTTTTGCAAGAGGAAATTCTCAAAATGTAGAAATCATTGAAAACTACATTAAGGAAAACAACCTTGATGCAAAAGTTGAACTTGTTGGTTCTCATTGCGAGGGCAAATGTGCAGACGGTCCAAACCTATACGTTGATGGAAAACATTATTCTAACGTCACACCAGAAACTCTTGAGTCAATATTGAAAGGTTTATCATAAAAAATGACATATCCCGTTTATACTTTAAAAAATGAGTGTCACGACTGTTATAAATGCGTAAGAGAATGCCATATCAAAGCTATTAAGTTTCAAGATGGTAGTGCCTCTGTAATAAAAGATAAATGCATCGCTTGCGGACATTGTGTAAAGGTTTGTCCATCAGGTGCTAAAAAAGTTAGAAGTGATATTGACAAAGTAAAAACTCTTATAACAGCTCAAAAACAAGTATACGTATCACTTGCACCAAGTTGGGCTGGAATTTATGATTTAACGCAACAACAAATGGTTGCTGTATTAAAAAGACTAGGATTTTCTGCCGTAAGTGAAACAGCTTTAGGTGCACAACAGGTTTCTATAAAAACTGCCGAAATGTTGAACAATGGCGAAAATGGATTATATATTTCAAGTGCATGTCCTGTAATTGTTGATTATATAAGATATTACAAACCTGAACTTGCAAAATATATTACACCTATTGCATCTCCAGCTTTAACCCACGCAAAAATGTTAAAAGAAAAGTACGGAGATAATATAAGTATCGTCTTTATTGGACCTTGTATTGGTAAGAAAAATGAGGCTGATTCAAATCCTGATTTTCTTGATGCAGCTTTAACATTCGAAGAATTAAATTACTGGATAAGTGAAGAGTTTATTAACATAAATGAAATTGAAGTTAAACCAAACGATAAATTTGTACCAGAAGAAGCCTGTGAGGGTGCGTTGTATCCTATTGAGGGCGGAATGATTGATACGCTCAAGGAAGTTGGAATTGATAAAGATATTTCGCTTGTTAAAATTAGTGGACTTGAAACCTTTGATAAAACTATGGAAGGTTTGAATATCAATTCAATCGACAATAAAATTTTTGTCGAAGCCTTGTCTTGCGAAACAGGTTGCATAAATGGACCATGTATTTCTAGTAAAAAAGCCGGACTTGCAATCACAACAGATATTTTATCTAAAATAAAATATAGAGAAGATGTTCCAAAAGTAGCTGAAACAGTTTTTGAAAAAGAATACGTAAGCAAACCAGTTATTGAAGACAATGTTAAATTTGCAGATATAACAAATGCTTTGAAAAAAATCGGTAAACACACACCTGACGATGAATTAAATTGTGGTGGTTGTGGTTATTCAACATGTAGAGATATGGCAAAAGCACTTGTAAAAGGCGATGCAGAACCGTCAATGTGTATTTCTTATATGAGAAAAATCGCTATGAGAAAAGCTGCTGCAATGCTTCGTTGTATGCCATCGGCTATCGTTATGGTGGATAAGGATTTGAATATTGTTGAAGCAAATGATGCTTTTATGAAAATGTTCTGCGGTGATATGTACGAAATATTTGCCTCTAGAAAAGAAGGCTTATCAGGTGCATCAATCGATAGAATTATATCTTTCAGCGATATTTTTAGCCAATTACTAAAATCTGGTGGAGATATTCATAAATCACATTATCAAGTTAAAAATAAATTATACGATATAAGTGCATTTACTATTGAAGATGGAGAAATCGTAGGTGCAGTAATAACTGACGTTACAAAAGCCGAAATTGATAGAGAAAAAATTGCCACAAAAGCAAGAGAAGTTATTAAAAAGAATATAACAAAGGTTCAAGAAATAGCATGCCTATTGGGTGAACACATGGTTGAAACAGAAGTTCTTCTAAATTCTATTGCAGAAGATTATTCTAACGATAACTCTGATGACGACGGAGAAGAATTGTAATGTTTATCGACATCGACGTTGCACAAGAAAAAAAATATAACCAAAACACTTTTGGCGATTATTTTGTATCAAAGAGATTTCCTGATACAGGAAGACTCTTGGCTGTGCTTTCAGATGGCTTAGGAAGTGGTATAAAAGCCAATATCTTAGCTTGCATGACTTCGACCATGCTACTTAAATTTATGGAAGAAGGAACGAGCATTAAAAAAGCTTGTGAAACTGTTATGAACTCGCTTCCTGTTTGTCAGGTTAGAAAAATAAGCTATTCGACTTTTTCTGCTTTAGATTGCAACGAAAACGGAAACGCAAAAATTGTAGAAGAGGGTAATCCTCAATTTTTATGGATAAGAAACGGTGAAGTTTTAAAACCTGAATTTGAAGTTTTGACATCAAAAGAATTTCCAAATAGACACATGCATATTTATCATTTAAAAATGCAAACAAATGATAGATTAGTTTTTTGTTCAGACGGCGTAACTCAAGCTGCATTAGGAACAAAAAATTTAAGACTAGGTTTAAGACGTGAGGGTCTTATAGAAATTGTTAAAAATGAATTAAAAAAAGAACCTAATATTTCTAGTTCAAATTTGGCAAAAAGAATTGTAAAACAAGCTATTCTAAAAGAACCTGATAGAAAGCCAAAGGACGATGTTTCAGCAGTTTGTGTTTATTACAGAGAACCAAGAAACGCCGTAGTATTTACAGGTCCACCTTATCACCAGTCAAAAGATAAATTTTATGCACAAGCACTAATGGATTTTGACGGTAAAAAAGCTATCTCAGGCGGAACAACAGCAAATCTTGTTTCAAGAGAATTAAATATTCCAATAAAAACAAACATCAATTTGAGTGTAGGAAAATTACCAGCTATTTCATATATGGATGGAATAGATTTGGTAACAGAGGGAATATTAACATTAACAAAAGCATGTGAATATCTTGAAACAGGCGAGTTTGAGGATGATGCAGCCGGTGCACTTGTAAAATTTATGTTAGATACGGATTGCATAACTTTTATGGTTGGTGCAAAATTAAATCAGGCACATTACGACCCCAATTTACCTATCGAAATTGAAATTCGTAAGAATGTCATAAAAAAGATTTCTGATATTTTGGAAAATAAATATTTTAAAAAAGTAATAATACAGTACATGTAAGGAGAAAATATGGAAAAGATTAAAGTTGACGTATGCTTAGGAACAACGTGTTTTGTAATGGGTGGTTCTCATTTACAAGAACTAATAGACATTGTTCCAAGAAAATATGGCGATAAAGTTGAAATAAACGGAAGCACTTGTTTAGAAATGTGTTCAAAGAATACAGAATACTCAAAAGCACCTTATGTACGAGTAAATGATGAAATAATTTCTGAAGCTACAACTGAAAAAGTTTTGGAAAAAATTAATGAAATTTTAAATAAATAATAGTATAATTTTGTATGTAAATTTTAAGATATGGAAGATAGGAAAATGAATAATAACGGACAATCAATACATTTAAAAAAAGAAATTTTAATTAGACTTGTAAAAGCATTCTTCTCTGAAGACTTTGCAGAAAACACAAGACTAATCCCTTACGATATGCGACCAAAAGGAGCAGAAGTTCCTTACAGATGTTGTATATATAAAGAAAGAGCTATTCTTAAAGACAGAACTATTGCTGGCTTAGGTTTCCAAATTGAAGAAGATGATGAAAGAAAATCACTTCATACTTATGCAAAAGAAGCTCTAAAAAGAACAGAACTTGATAGCAGAAATTTGACAGTATTACAAGCAGCTTGCAAAGGTTGTGTACCTAGTCAAATTCACGTAACAGATTTATGCCAAGGCTGTGTTGCAAGACCTTGCGAAAAAACATGTAAATTTGGTGCTATTTCAATCGTAGATGGCAAATCTCACATTGACACAACAAAATGTAAAAAATGTAAAATGTGTATGAATGCTTGCCCTTATAGTGCAATCGTTCAAACAACTGTTCCATGTGAAGCAGCATGCCCTGTTGGTGCTATTTCAAAAGACGAAACTGGTTTTGCAAGTATCGATTTTGAAAAATGTATCAGTTGTGGTAAATGTATTGCGGCATGTCCATTTGGTGCAGTACACGAAAAGAGCCAACTTATCGATATTTTAAAAGCAATTAAATCAGATAAAAAAGTTGTAGCAATGATTGCTCCATCAATCGTTGGTCAATTCCCAGGAAACATTTACCAACTTAAAACAGCTATCGTAAAAGCTGGTTTTGATGATGTAATCGAAGTTGCACAAGGTGCAGACATCACAACAAAAAATGAATCTGCAGAATTTAAAGAAAGAATGGAAGAGGGTGCAAGCTTTATGACAACTTCATGTTGTGCAGCTTACAACAACCTTGTTGCAAAACATTTACCAGAAATCAAAGAATATGTTTCTACAACAAAAACACCTCTTTACTACACAGCAGAACTTGTTAAAAATGCTGAACCAGACACAATTACAGTATTTGTAAGTCCTTGTGTTGCAAAACGTTCAGAGGGTAAAGGAAATGATAATGTTGATTTTGTAATGAGTTACGAAGAACTTGGTGCATTATTAATTGGCAGACAAGTTGATGTTTTAAATTGCGAAGAAACACAATTTGAAACAAGTAGTTCAAAACAAGGTAGAAACTTTGGTGTGTCAGGCGGTGTTGCAAAAGCAGTACAATTCCTAGCTCCTGATGCTAAACCATGTATTATCAACGGTTTGAACAAAACTACAATCAAAGAACTTAAACAATATGCAACAAAAGGCGAATGTCCAAATTGCAATATCATAGAAGTTATGAGTTGTGAGGGCGGTTGCTGTGGCGGTAACGCAACAATTAACCAACCAAGAATTTCTACAAAACAACTTAACCAACTTCTTGAAAATAGTGAAGATATAACTGAATAAAAATAAGGAAAACAGATATGTTAAAAGCTTCAGACGCCTTAGTCGTAATGATTGATATGCAAGAAAAACTTGTTAATGCAACAAATGCAGAAAACGAAGTTAAACAAGCAGAAAAAATCATTAAGACAGCAGAAATCTTAAATATCCCAGTTCTTGTAAGTGAACAATATCCAAAAGGTTTGGGTCAAACTTTACCTGAACTAAAAAATGATAAACAAAAATATATCGAAAAAACATCTTTCTCTTTGCTAAAACAAGAGGATGCACTTGATATGGTAAGATTGTTCCACAAAAAACAAATAATCTTATTTGGTATCGAAACTCATATTTGCGTTTATCAAACAGCTATGGATTTAATGAAAAAAGGCTATGAAGTATATCTAATAAAAGATGCTTGCAAAAGTAGAAAAGAGTATGAATACAACGCAGGAATAGATTTAATGCGTCAAAATGGCATTAAGATTTCTTGCGTTGAAGTCGCTCTATTTGAACTTTTAGAATCTTCTAAACATCCTCATTTTAAAGAAATTCAACAACTAATAAAGTAACATTGTTGAATTTTATACAAATTTAGGGTAAAATATCTGCTATGAAAGATTGTATATTTTGTAAAATAGCAAATAAAGAGATTCCTAGTGAGTTCTTATATGAAAATGATTATTTATTTGTAATCAGAGATATTAATCCGAAAGCCCCTATTCATCTACTTGTTATTACAAAAGAACATGTAGCTAATTTGAATGAAATTGAAGATGAAAAACTTATGAGTGAAATCTTCAAAGGGATAAAAGCCGTTTGCAAAAAAATGAACATCGCAGAATATAAAACTGTAATCAACACAGGAAAATCTGCTGGGCAAGAAGTTTTCCACTTCCATGCTCACATTTTAGCTCAATAATGGTCAATAAAAAAAGGATTAAAAATGACAAATAAAGGTCAATATTATAGAGAATTAACGCCATCTGGCTTTGGTATTGCGATAAAAATTAAGGATGTTCTATTCTCAGAACAATCTAAATACCAAAAAATTGAAATCATTGATACTGATTCACAATTAGGCAAAATGATTACGTTAAATGGTCTTATGTACGCAACAGAGGGCGATGAGTATTATTATAGTGAAATGGTAACACATGTTCCACTCTTAAACCACAAATGTCCTAAAAATGTTTTAGTAATTGGTGGCGGAACAGGTGCGACTGCAAAAGAAATTTTAAAACACGATACTATTGAAAAAGTTGTTATCGTTGATATTGATGAAATGGTTGTAAATACTTGTAGAAAATATTTACCATCAATTTCAAGTGGACTTGATGATCCTAGAGTTGAAGTTTTGATTATGGATGCATTTGAATACATCAAGGATAAAAAAGATATGTTTGATGTAATCATTATCTGCACACCAACACCACTTGGACCAGGGGTCGGAGAGTTTACTAATCAATTCTATGACAATATCAAAGCTTCTATGAGAAAAAATGGTATTTTAGTTGTTCAGTCTGAATCACCTGTAACAAAAGATGAGGATTCATTATCATTGTACAAACTTCTTTTAGAAGAATTTAATGTAGTTGAAGCATATTCTTCACCACTTCCAACATACCCTGGCGGATATTGGGTTTGGGCAATTTGTTCTGACACATCATATCCAGCAGAAGACATTGACGAAGATAGATGTGAAAAAATTTCTGAACAATGCAAACTTTATACTAAAAAATATCACGCAAAATGTTTTAAAGCACAAACTTTGCTTGAGGAATTAAAATAAGTTTTCGTAAACTGTTATATCTCTTGACGCAAGAGGTTTTGGAATAAAATCTACATTGTATTTTTCAGCAATCATTTTAATATTGTATGCTGCTGAACAAATATAGATTTTTGTCTTGTAATACTGTTTTAGCAGTTGAATTTGTTGTACAAGCCATTCACCAGCGTATAGTGGTTCAAAATCATATTCCATGTGTAAATCTGTTATGATTAAATCATAAGGGTCAGAAGTCATTCCGAAAACCAAATCATAAGCATCTCTAGCTGATAATGCAGTATCAATTTCTACATCTTTATAATTACAAATTATGTTTTCTTTGTGATAAGAAACCCAACTTCTTGAATCATCAACTATTAGTACTTTTTTCATTTTTAGTAATCCTTAAAATTTCGTAGATATTCATTTTTTTAGCCTTACCACGAATTTGAACTTCTGAAATCTTAATTACATCAACATAACCTTTTACTTCGTTATAAGTTGAACTACTAATTAAGAAGTTTGTTTTGTAGATTTTGTTATAACTTTCAAGTCTTGATGCCAAGTTTACAGTATCACCAATAACTGTATATTCAAGACGTTTTTCAGAACCAATGTTTCCAACGAAAGCGTCACCTGTATTTATACCAACACCGATTTCGATTTTAGGCTTGCCCTCGTACAACCATTTTTCTTGTAATTGTTTAACCTTTTTAAGCATAGCATTCGCACATAATACAGCATTTAATGCGTGGTTTTTATCTTGAATAGGTTCACCAAAAATTGCCATAACAGCATCACCAATAAACTTATTAATTACACCGTTGTATTTTGTAATTATTGGTTCTATTTCTGTAAAATATTCATTCAAAATTAGTGAAATTTCTTCTGGAGTAAGCTTTTCACTCATAGAAGTAAACCCTCTAATATCAGCAAATAAAACTGTAACGTTAGAACGTTTACCACCAAGTGACAAGTTATCAATATTGCTTACAACATTTCTCATAACGTCTTGAGAAATATATCTTCCCATCGCATCTTTAATTTTATCCTTATTACGAGCTTCAAGAATGAATTTGTAAGAATATCCAAAAATCATTGTAATTAATTGAAGTGCAAGTGGTGTTATAACGTTAATTGCAACATTAAACTTGAAGAAAGTAATACAAATTGCAATATACGCTATCATCATTAAGGCAATAATACCCAATGACATGAATAACGAATAATAAGTTACAATCAAGAATGTAGCCAATATAAGAACAACTTGTACAATAAAATCCTGTAAAATAGGAGTTGGAACAATAAATTCATCGTACATCAAGTTATCCAAGTTTGTAGCTTGAATATCAACCCCAGGGTGTTTTGGATGAATAGGAGTTGGCAAAGCATCTTCCAAACCTAACGCTGCAGCTTTTGCATTTGCACCAACAAAAACAATTTTTCCATCAAATTCTTTTGGATCAATAACAGGAGCTTTGCCTTTTTGCATATTATCCCAAGATTCAACTATATCAATAGCAGAATAAGTTTTTCTTGAATATTCTGATTGAGGTAGAGTCTTGTAAAAATGCATGTAGTTAAACATTGCAGTATAAGACTGATTTACAGGTATCTTCAAATCTGTTTTATTATTAGTAATATATTTGTCTGTCACAGTAAATTCTGTAATACCGTTCAATTTTGCATACATTCTCAAACCTAAAGACGGATACAATTTACCTTTGTATGACAATAATTGAGGAATTGTTCTAATATAACCATCTCTATCAAGCTCTACATAAACAGAACCGACTTCTTTTGCGGCCTTAAAATATCCCTCTGGATACATTGATAAACTCTTAAACGGACTTCTCGCTTTTTGAGAACGTTCATCATTTATTTTTATACCAAATTTTTCATCAAAAGCTTTATCATACATTTCACCAACAGATTTGTCCGAATAAGCTTTTATTAATGGAGCAAAACCAACTACCAATTTTTTGTTTTTATCAACAGCTTTATAAAGCTCTAAATCAGCATTAAAATTATCTTTATCAACAGAAGATAAAATTGAGTCGAAACCAATCAATTTAGCATTTGTATATTTGTCCAAATAATTGAACATTTTTGCATACATATCTCTTTTCCATGGCCAACGTTGTTTAGAAATTGATTTATCATCAATAACGATAATGACTGTATCACTATGACCAGCCTTATCAGCTACTATACCATTCATCATTGCGTTATAGAATTTTGGTTCAACAAAAAAGTTGAAAATAAAATACGTAATGAACATAAAAACTATAACAGCTGTAAAAATTATTAGTGGTTTAAACTTTTTCATCATAACTCCGTTTATTTTATTTCATGATATAATAAATTTGAAAAAAAGGATACTATTATGGCAACAAATTTAATCGATTTATTAAAAGAAGAAAAACTTTACCCAATCATCAGATGTGCAGACCCACAAAAAACAAAAGATACTGCAAAAGCATTGATTGATGGTGGCGTAAAAATGTTAGAAATAACTCTTGAAAGTCCAGAAATTTATGATGCAATTCAAGAGGTATCAAAAGATGCAATCGTTTGTGCTGGTGGCGTTATCACAGCACAACAAGCAACAAACGCTATTCAACACGGTGCAAAAATTATTTCTTCACCAATTTTCCAAATGAATATGGTTAAGATTTCAAAAAATGCACAAATACCATTCATAGCTGGTACTTCAACAGCAAACGAAGCTTACCAAGCATGGAAAGCAAGAGTTCCATTAATCAAAATTTATCCAATAACAGCTCTTGGTGGTCCTTTATACGTAGAAGATTTACTTAGACCAATGCCATTCTTAAATATTATGCCAATGGGAAATATCAAACTAGAAGAAGTTCCTGCATACATTGAAGCTGGTGCAACTGCAGTTGGTGTTGGTAGAAACTTGTATCAAGGTTTCAATTTCTCAGAAATTACTAACCGTACAAGAAAAATAATGAAAGAATTAAAAGGCTAATAAAATGGCAAAAAAGGTTGTTATATCAGGATACTACGGTAGTGATAATTTTGGCGATGAAACTATTTTAAAAGTGCTTATCGATAAACTTAAAGAGGAAAAAGCAGACATAACAGTTTTATCCCTAAATCCTGAAAAAACGAAAACATTACACAAGGTAAATGCTGTAAAAAGTTTTGACTTACCAAAAGTAATAACAACTATTTTAAAATCTGATGTACTAATTTCAGGTGGCGGAAGTCTTTTACAAGATGCAACAAGCGTAAAGAGTTTATTTTACTATCTTTTCGTGATTTCGGTTGCAGAATTTTTCCACAAAAAAGTTATGATTTTTGCACAAGGTATTGGACCTATCAAAAACAAACTTGGAGAAATGTGGTGCAAAAAACTTCTTAGAAAAGCTTCTTGCGTGACCGTTAGGGATGATAAGAGTCTTTTCCTATTGAGAGGTTGGGGAATTAACACAGAACGTGTTGTTGACCCTCTATTTGCCCTTAAACTTGCAGGTTCAACTCCGACAGAAACAGTTGGTATTCAACTTAGAAGTTTTAAAGGTTTAAGTGAAACTTTTTTACAAAAACTTGCTAAATCAGTTGAGCAAAATTTTTATAGCAAAAAAATCCAAATCTTTTCTTTCCAAGATGCTTTGGACAAAGAGGTTTGTACACACTTTGAGGGTATACTAAAAAGTTTAAATCCAAATCTTCAAACAGAAGTTATTTATAACAAAACTCCTGAACAATTAATTGAATTGATGAGAAGTCTTAAATACATGATAGCAATGAGATTTCATGCCTGCCTTGTGTGTGCAAAATACGGTATAAAAACTCTAGCGCTATCTTATGATTATAAAGTTGAAAGACTTGCAGAAGATTTAAAATTGCCTTATACAAATATTAAACCTGATGTTAATATGGACTTTTTCATTAATTTAATGAGAAACGTTGATAGAAGTCAGTTATTAACCATTATTAACTCAAAAGAATTTGACTGGTCTTATTTAGAAAACACTATTAAATAACAAAACAAATACACAAAACAAAAAGCAGTTACAAATGTAACTGCTTTTTGTTTTAGACTTTATAAGCATTATTTTTTTGATGTCATGCTCAAAAGAGTATTAACCATATCCATAATACCCAAAATACCTGTTAATAAACTTCCATTATTTGATTTTTTATTAGTGTTTGTAAATGTATCAACTTGAGGTTCAGTTTGTGTAATTGGCATAGTTGATACTGCTTGTGTTTCAGTATTTTCAACTGGTTGTTCTGTAGTTCCTTTAAAAGAAACTGGTGTAATTTTGCTAATCATATTTCTCTCCTTAACAATTTTTGCATACTACTGCAACCTACTTTGTCAAAGCAGAAATGGGAAATTAAAATTTAAGCTTTTAATTTCTATTTCCTGTCACGAGGTTGTAAAACAAATAAGCATTCCGGCTATACGGCTGCGGACCAGCGTAGGACTCTCTCCATACTTTCCTCATTTGTTACTTTTATTCTAGTTCAAACACAAAAAACATGAAACATGGATTTTACAAGAGTTAATAATTAAGCATTTAAAACTTCTTTTATTATTGAAACAAAATCATTTAATGGTTTCCCTGATTTTTTACTATAAATTGCACATATATCTCTTGTTGGTCTATAGTTTTTTATTTTTTTATAATTAATATCATTATTATATTTTGCAAACAATTGAGGTATAAAAGTTACACCCAAGCCTTGTTCTACCAAGGAGTGAGCAGTCTCTACATTTCTACATTCTGCCAAAATATTTGGTTCAAATTTGGATTTTTTACACAAATCAAGTACTAAACGTCCTAACATTTGTTCTTTTGAAAGAGTTATAAAAGAAGAGTCTTTTAAATCCGATAAATCGATTTCTTCTTGTTCTATTAAATAAGTTTTTGGAATATCTAAATAAATTTCCTCTCTCATTAATAATTCACTATTATACAAAACTGAATCAATATTATTTTCATCCAAAAGTACATCTAATTCCTGATTTTCAAGCATTTTATGAAGTATTGGAGTTGGATACTCTTTTATCACAACAAAAGAATGAGGATATAAATTTCTAAATTCTTTTATAACTTGAGGTAGAAGATAAATACTTCTGTGCGTTGCAACACCTACAATAATTCGAACATTGTTCTGAGTAGAAATTTCTTTTATTTTTTCTAACATTTCTTCTTGAGAAGCTAAAACTTCTTTTGCCCAGTTTATATAAACTTCACCAGCATAAGTTAATTTTAAAGGTGTAACGTTTGTTTCAAATAATTTTGTACCTAATTCACCTTCAAGATTTTTGATACATTGACTCAAAGAAGATTGAGAAACAAATAATTTTTTTGATGCTCTTGTTATATTTAATTCTTCAGCGATTGTGACTATGTATTTTAATTGATTTATATTCATAGGAAAATTATACCATAAGAAAAACTTATAATTATAATCAAAAATAAGTATTTTTATTTATAAAAATTTTGTTGTATAAAAAGATTGAAAATAAAGGAGATAAAAAATGAGTATTTTTGAAGCAGGTATGATGGTATGTTTCGGCGCAAGTTGGCCAATCGCTGCTTATAAAACTTACAAAGCAAAATGCGTTGACGGAAAAAGTTTAAGATTTTCAAGTTTAATTCTATTAGGATATGTTTTCGGTATTATCCATAAAATCTTGTACAGCCAAGATTCGGTAATTGTTTTATACGTTTTAAATATGGCGTTTCTTCTTTTGGATATCGGATTACACGTCAAATACAAGTACTTTGGAAAGGAAAAAAAATCTAATTAGTGTCTTTATTTTATTTAGTAGAGTAATGTCATAACAATCTATTCGTTAATTCAATTTTAAATCTACTATTTGCACTCTTTTAAAGAGTGCATTTTTATTGTAACAATTTTTGAATTTTACGTTTTAATTCTCTAAAGCTGTGGAATAAAAAGAATATGCTAACAAAGGTCAAAAGGATTTGGCTTGTTTAAAAATGGAGTTTTGCTTATGAGTGAAATTGGATATTATAATTATTACAACAACCCTCACCGTTATTCACCTGATACGGTTCAAGACCGCTATCAACAAATGGTAGATGCATATAATTCTGACAAATTAAAGGCAAAAAGTTCCGAATACGACCCCTATTCAGAACTTAATTTATCGAGAAGAAATTTAGACGAAAAACTTGCAGATTGGGCAAGTACAGTTCGCTCGCAATGCAAGACAGAGCAAGAAGTTCACGAGTATTTAAGTGAAAAATACTTTGGCACATCTGATTTTGCATACACAAAAAGATGGGACGAGCCTGAAAAATATGCTATGTTCAAAAACGACTACAATGCTATTTGTTATGGCACTATTGGTTGTGGAAACTTAGATGACCCAAGATTAAACTATACACCTGAAGATTGGGAAAGTTATGAAGCAAAAAGCCAAGTTGATAAACATAAATCAATAAGTTTGAACATGCAAAACTTATTGAAAAACAACAATATTACGCTTAACGATGATGATACACTTTTAATTTCTATAAATCCATACACTCGCGAAGTTGATTTATCAGGAATTGAAAACAACGCTAATTTAGCCCAATTAAAAGGTTTATTAGAGCAAAACAACAATTCCTCAAACCTTTTGGCTTATGTTAAAAATCAAATGAGCGATTTAGACAGCAATTCTGTTGCAAAAATGCAAGCATATCGTCTTGTTATGGATTACACAGGGCTTGACCTTTCTAAAATGGAAACAAGAGAGGACGGAAAATACTACACTTCCGACGGAATTGAAATTTCTGAATACTTAAAAGAAAAACTTAAAGACTGCAAAGATGTACCAATGGAATTCAGGGGTGCTGCGTTTGATTACACAATGCAAAACGTAAACAAAGTTGCACAATTAGGTTGGAGCAATATTCCCGACTTAAATATTTCAATCGGCTACAACAACTCAAGTGGCTTTATACCTTATGGCACAAGTTTTGAAGCATAAAAGACTAATCAACAGAGAAAATTTCTTTGATATCGTCGATTGTAAGCGATTTTGTAATATTTCTATCAACTGAAATTACGCTATCAACAAGGTTTCTCTTGATTGATTTAAGTTTTTGAATTTTTTCTTCAACTGTATTTTTAGTGATAATTCTATAAACAAATACTTTTTTAGTTTGACCAATACGGTAAGCACGGTCTGTCGCTTGATCTTCAACCGCAGGATTCCACCAAGGGTCATAGTGAATTACATAATCTGCACCTGTCAAGTTCAAACCTGTACCACCAGCCTTCAAACTGATTAAAAAGATTGGTATATTTGTTGATGAGTTAAATCTTTCAACTGCACCTTGACGGTCTTTTGTCTTACCTGTCAAATATTCATAAGGGATTCCAGCTCTTTCGCACCAAGCCTTGATAATATCAAGCATATCAACGAATTGGCTGAATAGAAGAACTCTATGACCTTCTGAAATAATTTGTTCAAGCATACCTTTCAAGTGTTCAAATTTACCTGATTGAATATCACCTTTAACCATATCTTTATCGTATAAACGAGGGTGACAGCAAATTTGACGCAAGCGTAACAACGCAGAGAAGATAGACATTCTACTCTTTTCAAGACCGTTTTGTTCAATAGATTTGAACAATTCTTCTTTTGTACTATCCAATACTTCAAGATAGAAGTCTTTTTGTTCTGGAGTCATTTCGCAGTATGCAATGTTTTCCACTTTATCAGGTAAATCCTTCGCTACGTCACGTTTCATACGACGTAAAATGAATGGATAAATTTGCATTTTCAAGCGTTTTTCAACTGTTTTGTCTTGACGTTCCATAATTGGATTTACATATCTAAAGTTGAATTCTGCAACGTTAAACAAGAAGCCTGGCATCAAGAAATCAAATACAGACCACAATTCTTCCAATCTGTTTTCGATTGGAGTACCTGAAAGTGCCAATCTGTGGTCAGAATCTAACATTTTAACGGCTTGAGCTGTTTGGCTCATTGCGTTTTTGATGTTTTGAGATTCATCTAAAACAACATATCTGAATTTGATATTCTTTAATTCTTCGATATCACGTCTAATCAACGCATAACTCGTGATTACAATATCGTGTTCAGGAATTTTGTCGAACAAACTTTTTCTATCAACACCGGCAAGTTTCAAGCAACTCAATTCTGGTGTGAATTTTTGGATTTCTGATTCCCAATTGAATACAACAGAAGTTGGGCAAACTACCAACACAGGCATCGAGCCGTCTTCTTCCTTAGCTTTTTGAATTAAGCTCAAGGCTTGAAGTGTTTTACCAAGCCCCATATCGTCAGCAAGAATACCGTTTAAGCCGTATTTGTACATAAACCACAACCAGCTGAAACCTTTCATTTGGTATTCACGAAGTTCTGCATTTACACCTTTTGGTAAAGTTAAGTTTTCATCAGTTGAGAACGATGTAATTTGAGACCAGAATTTTTCAAAATCCTCGCTCAATACAAGTTCAAAACCTCTATTTTTCAACTCTTGAACCAAACCTGCACGATATGTTTTTACCATGAATTTGTTTTCATCATTTCGGTACGCATCAAACGAGTTAAAAGATCTCATCATCGCATAAATATCTTCTGCCGGATATTCAACAAAGCCTAAACTTCTTACACGACTGTATTTTTCATTGTTTTGAATTGTTTCATAAATTTCATCAAAGTTGATAACATCTTCACCAACTTGACCGTATAATTGAATTTCAAAACTGTCTTTTGAATCTTCTGAAAAGTCGATTTTAGCGCACATTTTGAAAGGTTCTTCAATAAGTTTGAAAAAGCTAATATCGTCCTTTTCCTCAAACACCCAACCTTCGCCAGCTTTGTTCATATAATAATTATAGAAGTCGATTGCGTTTTCTTTCTCCATTGCCAAGTTGTTTGTTTGCATTGGAACGAATTTGCAAGCTAAAAGCATTTGATAAGCTGAAATTTCGTGTTGGATATTACGTTTAACCCAATAAACCATATCGTC
>DBIX01000064.1 GCA_002297005.1 Cyanobacteria bacterium UBA791
CTTCTTTATCGTAGAACGCAGAGCCTAAGTTTACGTAAATATCCATATCTTCTGGAGTTAAAAGGTATGCACTTTGATAAGCACTAATTGCTGCGTCCAAATCACCTTTATTTTCTTGATAAACAAAACCAAGAGTTTGAGTAATAATACTTGTCCATTTTTTGTTAGGGTTAAGCGTAATTGCGGATTGGTAGTGCGAAATAGCCTCTTTGATGTCACCCTTGATGTAATACAAGTTAGCCAAATTTGAATGGAATTCAGGCATTGTAGGCAAGATGCTGATTAATTTTTGATAAATATCAATCGCATTGTCGTAATCGCCTTGTTCTTCGTATGCTTGGCATAAATGGCGGTAAGCTGGAATGTTCAAACTGTCTAGCCAAATTGCCATTTTGTATTCGGTAATCGCATCATCATATTGACCGATTGAGCGGTAAATATCGCCTAATAAACAATATAAAGGCACAAACCCAGGAGCTTTTTCGATTGCATCAATATACAAATCAATTGCACCCGCTAAACCGCTTTTTTGAACTTGATAATACCCTTTAACCAATACAGGCAAGAATTGCAAGTATGATAAAGAGCGAATAACGTTCTTGATAGCCATTTTATCAAATGGTAATGTCAAAAGAGCTAATAATAATTGCCATTTGCTACGCCACCAAGAAAGAGGGTTTCTAAAAGATGAAACCTTGTAAAGGTTGTATAACAAATAATGTGCTGAAGAACTTGTCAAAGGAGCTAACTTGATAGCGTGTTTTGCGTTAAACATCGCTTCTAAGAAGTGAGCCTTTTTGGTGTAAGTTTCAGCCAATAAATAATATGCTTTAGCAAGGTTTTTATTTTTAGTAGTCGCCATATTCAAATAGTTAATGGCTTTTTCTAAATCACCTTTAAAATATTGAGCTTGACCTATTTTAAAATAGATTTCAGCAGAATCAATGTAAGTTTCTAAAGCTCTTTGGTATTCTGTAATAGCTTCATCAATATATTGATAAGAGTTGTGAATATCTAAATGCCATGCCAAATACAAATCGCCAAGTCTAACGTGTAAATCTGCGTTTGTTGGGTCGTTTTGTAACTCAACTTGGCAAACTTCGATAGCGTTTTGCACATGACCATTTTTAACTTCTTTATTTATTTTTTTCTCAATTTCTCGAAGTTTATTCATGATAATTTAATAAAATTATTCTTCATTTCTGTTTCGTCTTGATTGCATATCAATAGCGAAACAAGTTTTGATAATTTTATCTCTTTCTTTTTCATCAATATTTGTGAAAGCAAGAGTGTATTCGTCTGGTTGAAGTGAAGGGTTATCAAGGATAACGGCTTCAAATCTAGCAGGTACATCATAATTTTTAAGATATAACTTACCTGTAACGACTTCTTCCGGATTCAAGTCTTCTTTAGAGAAGAATTTTATACCACCACCTGAAATATCGATTGTACTAGCAACGAAAGTTTCAGTTCTTAGTTTCAATTCTAACTTAGTTTTCAATGGTGAACGAGAATAGTCACGACGTTGGATAACAACCGCGTCTTCTACGTATTCAACAACGAAACCTTCATCAGGAGAGTTGATAACAACAGATTCAAACACCATAAGACCAGATGGCGTAAAGATTTTCACGTCAATCGGAGTACCTTCTTCCAAGTACTTTTTCAAAGTCTCTGCGTCTGCGGGATAATCTAATCCCAATCTGTCATCTTCAATATCATTGATGTAACAGTCTAGTTCCATTTCGATGCCATTTTCACCATCGAAGAAAATTTTTGCTTTTTGGTTTAAACTTAAATCACTCATATAGCTATTTTAATAGACAATCGCGAAAAATGCAAGTGTTTTATGTTCAAAAAAGAAGAGAATTAATACATATTGATACAAAAAATCAGACCCTAAATAAATTGAAATGGTCTGAAACTCGGTTGCTTATTCTTTTTTAAGAAATTATAATGGTAAATATTCTTTTAAGGTTTTGCATATCTTTTGTAAAATATTTTCCTCTTTCCCTTTAAAAGAATAACTCGCGGGTCTGCAGTAGGAAGAATAGGCTATATCCTGAATTCCGTTTGAAGTGCATTCATAATCTTCAACAACACCATCTTGATCGATTAAGTATTGAGGATAAGCACCCTTGAATGGGATTTGCAAATTCTTGTCTTGTTTTTTTGATTTCAATTCAAAAGTGTCTGCTAATGGTTGGTCAGCCAAACATTTAACTGCACTACCAAATACGATTGGTGGAGTTTGAACAACTGTTTTAGCTTTTGGAGTATTTGGAATGTAGATATCAGATAAATCGATATCAGCCAAATATTGACCTCTAGAATTACTAAATTCTTTTAGTGTGTTTTTTACAATTGTTTTTGTGCAAAAATTTTTGTTTGCTTCGCCAACTTGAGCATTAACTTTAGAACCGAAGTTCAAAGTTTGCATGCTTTTTGGGGCTGTGTAATTTTTATTAATTGGAGTAATGTTCATAACACTTATAATATAGCACAGAAATTATTAATTGTAAATAATACAATTAATAATTTTACAAAAGTTAACAAACTTGACATGAAGATTACATTTCATCTTCTGGCTCGTG
>DBIX01000080.1 GCA_002297005.1 Cyanobacteria bacterium UBA791
ATATAAAGGAAATCTAAACTCATTTATTGCTTTTTTGAGATTATGTTATTAACTTTTGTTAAGAAAATAATATACTCGTGATGAAAAACGTAATATTGTTAAGGGGTAAATTATTTCCCTCTCACAAAACTGGGAGAGGGCAGGGTGAGGGTTCACTCTGATTTTGTTGGGCAAGTATCCCAACCTACAAAAAAATAAAAAACAGCCTTAAATTTGCCAAACTTAGACATAGTGTGCCTCATATCATATCATATCATATCATATCATATCATACAGTGATTATACTTGAGTTTTAGGCATTTAAAATCCGCATTTGCATTTATTTACAATAACACCTGCGTAGCAAAAAAAAGAGTGCTTAGCACTCTTAAAACTCCTATCGATTTACAATTTCCTCAATATCTTTTTCAATATCAATATCTCGGAATGTGGATTGTTTAAACTTTTCATGGCGTTTTTTATTATAGCCATACAAAACATAAATCATAAAACCAGCGAACAACCAAAGTGGGAACAGCATAGCTGAAGTTGTTAGCGATTTTAGTGAATAAATCATCAAAGCTCCGCAAGATATAATACCTAACCAAGGGAACAATGGTGAAAATGGTACTTTAAATGGTCTTTTTCTATCTGGTTCAGTTTTTCTCAAAATCAATACTGCAACGCAAATAATAATAAATGATGTAAACGTACCAAAGTTGCATAACTCAGCTGAAATACTCAAATCCATAAACAATGCACCAAATATTACAACAAAGGCACTTAACCAAGTCAGAAAAGCTGGTATTCTAGTTCTTCTATTAACCATTCTCCATCCTCTTGGCAAGAAATTATCACGGCTCATTGCGTACAAAATTCTTGTTGTACCTAATTGATAAATTAAAAGTACAGAAGTTAATCCGCAAAGTGCAGCTAATGAAATAAATCCAGCAAACCAGTCTTGGTGAATAAAACTCATAGCGTGAGCAAGCGGTGCAGAAGTATCAATAGAATTTAGAGGAACAACCCCTGTTAATACAAGAGCAACCAAAACATATAAAACAGTACATATAACTAATGTCCCCATAATACCGATTGGTAAATCTCTTTGAGGATTTTTAACCTCTTCTGCTGTTGTTGAAATAGCGTCAAATCCAATATATGCAAAGAAAATTAAAAACGCACCCATAAATACACCCTCAAAACCATTTGGTGCAAATGGAGTCCAGTTTTCAGGTTTTACATAAAATGAACCAACAACCACAAAAGTTAAAATCATAAATATATTGATAGAAACCATTATACTTGCAAATTTAGCTGATTCTTTAACACCTTTTAATAACATCCAAGTAATTACAAATACAATGAATATTGCAGGTAAATTCATACATACAGGAATTTTATCAAAGATATAAGGAATTTTATCATGCATATCCCAGCCATATTTATTACACATGTGAGAGAAAGTTATATAATCAGTTCTCAACCAAATTGGGAAATTAACAATCCAAGATGGAAGGACATGTGAAAAACCTTTTAAAAGTTGAACGAAATAACCGCACCAAGCACTTGCAACAGTAATATTACTAATTGCATACTCAAGCATCAAAATCCATCCAACCATCCACGCAGCAAGTTCACCCATTGCAGCATAAGTATATGTATAAGCACTACCAGCAACTGGTATCATTGAGGCAATTTCTGAATAGCATAATGCTGAAAATACACAAGGAATAGCCGCCAAAATCATTGACACACAAATTGCAGGACCTGCACCTGTACTTTCTGCCCCACCTTTAATAGCAATACCAATTATTGAAAAAATACCTGTTCCTACAACTGCACCAATACCTAAAATGATTAAGTCAAAAATACCTAAAGTCTTTTTTAAATCAGTATTCTGACTCATTCTAATTAAATCATCGACCTTACGTCTTCTTAGTGCATTATGTAGAACAGTCTTAATACTCATTGCGAACCTGTTCCTCTTTAATTGCTCTTGCTCTACGTTCCATTTCTTCAACTATTTTTTCACGTCTACGATTTTTTCTATATCCGTAAAAGGCATAAACAACAACGCCTAAAACCATAACAATTGGGAATAAAATTGCTGACATAATTGTTGCTGATGTGAAGATAAAATATAACATCAAACCTGATAAACAGAAAATACCCATCAAAGGAAACCAAGGTGAGAATGGAACTTTGAATGGTCTTGGTCTATCTGGATCAACTTTTCTTAAAATCAAAACTGCTACGCAAACAATGATGAATGATGTAAATGCACCATAGTTACAAAGTTCAGCGGCAGCACTTAAATCCATTGTTAAAACACCAACAATTAAAACTACTGAAACAACATAAGTTAATAAGTTTGGAGTTCTTGTTTTTCTATTCAATTTTTTAAATATTGTTGGTAAGAAATTATCACGGCTCATTGCATATAGAATTCTTGTTGTTGCCATTAACATAACTAGCAATACAGAAGTTAAGCCAGCTAATGAACCTACTGAAATAAGCCCAGCAACCCAGTCTTGATGAACCATATTCATCACATAAACCATAGGAGCTTTTAAAAATCCAGCTGGAATTGCAACACCGCTTGTTGGGTGCATACCAGTAAGAACTAAAGCTACTGAAACATAAACAATTGTTGTTACTAACAATGAACCAATAATACCGATTGGTAAATCTTTTTGAGGGTTTTTACATTCTTCTGCAGTTGTTGCTAATGCATCAAAACCAATGTATGCGAAGAAAATAATAAACGCACCACTCAATATACCTTGAAAACCATTCGGAGCAAATGGAATCCAGTTTTCAGGTTTTACATAGAAAGCACCAACTAAAACAAACAAAGCAATTACGGCTAATTTAACAACTACCATAATTGTTGCAGTAATAGTGGAATCTTTCGTACCACTTCTTAAAATTAAGGCAATAATAACAATAATTAAAATTGCTGGTAAATTAATTGAAATTGGCATACCAAAAATAGTTGGTAAAACGTCTTTTGCACTATCACCTAACATAGCGATAGCAGAATTGTAGTCAGTTGTTAACCAAATTGGCATGTTTGTTAAGATACTAGGCAAATGACCCTCAAAACCTTTAAGGAATTGAACGAAATAATTTGACCAAGCACAAGCAACACCAACTGAACCAATACCGTATTCAAGCATCAACACGCAACCAACCATCCAAGCCATAAATTCACCAAGTGTAGCAAATGTATAAACATAAGCACCACCAGCGACAGGAAGCATAGCTGCAAATTCGCAATAGCATAATGCTGAAAACACACAAGCAAATGCCGCAATAATCATTGAAAGAATTAAAGCAGGACCAGCACCTGTGTTAGGAGTAGCAGCAGCAATACCAACTACTGCAAAAATACCTGAACCAATAAGAATACCGATACCTAAAACAACTAAATCAATAGCTGTTAAAGTCTTTTTTAGTCCGTTTCTTTTAGCAACCTTCATCATATCGTCAGGATTTTTACGTTTTAATAGTTTACTTAATAATTTCGATAAAGGTTTGTTATTTTCTTGGTTATTATCCATTTTCTTCTTTCGGTTTAATTGTGTTTAATCTTTTTCATTATTTACAAAGAGGAAATCCTAATTTTTCTCTTTGTGCTACGTATAGTTTTGCAACTTTTGTTGCCATAGTTCTTATTCTACCAATGAATAAGTTTCTTTCATCTTTACTGATAACACCTCTTGCATCAAGTAAATTGAAGGTATGAGAACATTTTAGTACATAATCATACGCTGGCAAAACAAGTTCTGCATTAATACAATTATCAACCTCATTTTGATATAAATCAAACATTTTATATAAAGCATCTGCATTTGATACTTCGAAATTATATTTAGACATTTCAACTTCGTTTTGCAAGAAGATTTCGCCGTATTTTACGGTATCATTCCATTGAATATCTTGGAAATGTTGAACATTTTGCAAATACATAGCAATTCTTTCAACGCCATAAGTAAGTTCAAGTGCAACTGGTCTAACTTCAAGACCACCAACTTGTTGGAAGTATGTAAATTGAGTAATTTCCATACCATCTAACCAAACTTCCCAACCAACACCGTTAGCACCTAGAGTTGGAGATTCCCAGTTATCTTCAACAAATCTTACATCGTGTTTTGTTAAATCAATACCGATTGCTTCTAAACTCTTTAAGTAAACATCTTGAGCATTTTCTGGAGATGGTTTCAAAATAACTTGGAATTGATAATAATGACCAAGTCTATTTGGGTTTTCACCATATCTAGCATCTGTTGGGCGTCTGCAAGGTTCAACCATTGCAGTATTCCAAGGTTCTGGACCTAATGCTCTTAAAAATGTTGCAGGGTTCATTGTTGATGCACCCTTTTCAATATCATACGGTTGTTGAATAATACAACCTTGTTCTGACCAATATTTTGATAAATTTAAAATTAAATCTTGAAAATTCATAAATCCTACCAACTAATGTAAATCAATTAAGTCTATTATATATGTAACATGTTTTATTTGCAATAAACAGAGCCTAAATATTAACTTATTTGACATGTTCTTTCTAAAAATTATATTATGTCGTTGGAGGTTTTATGGCTAACAAAATCATTATTTTTTCAGGAAAACAATACTCTGGTAAGGACACTCTAGCTAAAATTATGCTTGAAAAAATGCCTGACTTTAGAAGATGTGCGATGGGAGATATTATAAAATTAGAATATGGAAAAGAACATAATCTAACTTATGATGAAATCGAAAAAAATAAACCTCTTTATAGACAAGGCTTAATTGATTTAGGCAACTGGGGAAGAAGTCAACACCCTGATTACTGGCTAAAAAAAATTATCGAACAAGACGGAAACATAATGGTTACAGATGTTAGAGTACCTCACGAATACGAAGTATTTAAAAACGCTGGTGCTATAACAATTAGAGTTGAATGTCCTCGTGAAATTAGAGAAAAAAGAGGAACATTGATTGGCGAAACAGATATTACAGAAGTTGGTTTAGACAATGTTAAAGATTGGGATTTTGTAGTAAACAACGACTCTGATTTAGAAAACCTAAACAAAAAAGCGGACGAAATTATTTCAGAAATCAAGGATAAACTATGAAACACATTTTAGACTCAATAATAATATCAATAATAGGCTTATCTCTTGCTTGGTTTTGGGGCGAACATGTTTTGCAAGGAAGCGGTTTTCATTGTGTATTCATAGCCTTTATTTTATCTATTTTAGAAGTAAGTTTATCTTTTGATAATGCAGTTATTAACGCAACAAAATTAGAAAAAATGTCGCCTAAATGGCAACATAGATTTTTAACTTGGGGTATTTTAATAGCAGTGTTTGGTATGAGATTATTATTCCCAATTGCTGTTGTTTCAATTTTTGCAAAGCTTTCTTGCCTAAGAGTTTTGAATATGGCACTAAACGATGCAACACAGTACGCACATTACTTAACCCTAACTCACGCACCGATAGTTGCTTTTGGTGGTAGTTTTTTGCTTATGCTATTTTTAAACTTTTTCTTCAACGAAAAAAAAGAAGTACATTGGATAAAATTTATTGAAGAAAAACTTTGTCATTGTGCAAAAATAAAAGGTTTTGAGGGCGTAGTAACATTAACAACTTTAGTTTTAACGAGCAGATTTGTTGCTCAAGCACAACAAAAAGAAGTTTTAATTGCAGGAATTTTTGGTGTCATAACTTATTTATTGATAGACGGAATTTCACACGCACTAGAAAAACACGAAGAAGAAAGAGCAAAACTTGTTGCTAATTGTGCAAAATGCACAGGACTTGTTAGCTTTTTATATTTAGAACTTATTGATGCATCATTCTCGCTTGATGGTGTTTTAGGTGCATTTGCACTAAGTTCTGATATTTTAATTATCACAATAGGTCTTTCAATTGGTGCGTTCTTCGTTCGTTCTTTGACAATTATGCTCGTAGAAAAGAAAACATTAGCTCAATATTTATACTTAGAAAGCGGTGCACATTGGGCTATTGGGGCTTTAGCAATAATAATGTTTATCTCAACTTTCCACGAAGTATCAGAATATATTACTGGCGGAATTGGTTTAGGTTTCATCGTTTTGGCTTTTATAAGTTCAGTTATGCACAACAAAAAACAGGCAAAAAATAATGACTAAATTATCTTTTGTTGTAACTTCTTATAACTATGAAAATTATATAGAAGAAACCCTAAATTCAATAAAAAATCAAACCTTTAAAGATTTTGAAATTATTATTGTTGACGATTTTTCAACGGACAAATCTCTAGACATAATCAATAAATTTATCTTTGAAAATCCTGATTTAAATATAACTTTGATTTCTCACGATAAAAATATGGGTCAACTAAAAACGTGTATTTCCGGATTAGAAAAAGCTTCAGGAAAATACATTAGCTTTATTGATTCTGATGATATTTTACTTAAAGATTATGCAAAAGATTTGATAGAAGCTCATTCAAAAGTAAATGTTGGCTTTATATCAAGTAATTTTGAAGAAATCAATGAAAACGGAAATGTCACAAAAACTAAAAATACAAATGGCAAAATAAAAAAATTGAATTTGTTAACTTCTCCATTTGGCGGTTGGTTTTGGAATCCAATGCCGACGGCGATGTTCAAAAAATCAAAAATAGAAGTAATAAAAAATTACGAAAACATAGACGACTGGAAGATTTGCCCTGATAAATTTATGTTTAATTTTGTACATCTTACAAGCAACTCTGCAATTTTAAACAAAATTCTAGTAAGAAAAAGAGTTCATTCTAAAAATGCTGGGAACTCAAATAGAACAAAATTAAACATCGAAAATAACAAAAAAATCAGAAAATGTGCGTTGGATTTTATAAAAAAATATTGCAAGAAAAACTCATTACAATATGCTACAATCATTTATTTATCATATTTTTACACCCCAATACAAATATTAAAATATGTAAAAAAATCCATAAATTCTAAATTTCATCAAAAATAATTGTTTTATATACATTATATAAAAGAGAGGATGAGTTAGCATGGATAAATACGAAAAGTTTCAAGCAGATTTAAAAGCTCAAAAAGAAGCAAATTATAATGAATTAATGTCAGAAGTAAAAAGCCTTAGTGCAAAATTTGAAAAACTTATATCAATGGCACTAAATAGTACGACTGCAAAAGCAGAAAGAAATTATCGTATTCAATCTTTTTAGTTAGCTCTAAAATATACATTTACCATATAAAAAAGAGCCTCGAAATATCGAGGCTCTTTTTATTTAAATTTTGATTAGTATCTCAATCCAATTGATTGTGCCATTAAATCATTTTGTTTTGAAAAACCAGTTGTTGTGTTCAACCCTGCTGTATAAGCTAAGAATGGGTTTGTAGTTGTTTGAGTTTGTGCTGTTGTACCTGTTGTTGAAGTACTTCTTGTACCTCTTCTTTGAGATAAGTTTGACAAACTTTGGAATGCAACTTTTGCATCGTCTGAGCCAGTTCCTTCTGCCTCAAGTCTTTCAGCTGCGGCTCCTGCAACTTGATTTAAAACTGTGCTATCAGTTTGTGCTGCTTGAGCCAATTGTTGAGCTTGTCTTTCTTGAGCAAGAACTAATTCGTCTTTACCAACAACTGCTTCAGCACCTTTCTTAGCAAGACGGCTACCTAATGAACCACCGATTAATGAACATAGAGAACCGATTGCACCACCTACAACTGCACCAACTGCTGTACCTGCACCAGGAATAATAGAACCGATTAAAGCACCTACTTTTGTACCTAATGCTGCACCGGCTACCCAACCACCTACTGAAGCGGCTGTTTTAACAGCGGATTTACCAAGTTGTTTAACACCTGATTTTGCACCTAATTGTTTGAAAGTTGGAATTACGTTAGAAATAACTTCAAAACCGCCTTCCATAATTAACATTGCTGTACCACCGTTAGATTTGAATGCATTCAAGCATTTACCAAAAGTAGGAGATTTTACAGCTAATGCGTTAAGACCTTTATTTAATTTTGTAATACCTAAAACGTTTGAAATTTTTGAACCAATGCCTGTTGCTGCAGCAGATTTTTCTAAATAACCTGCTTGATTTGCTTGTGCAAATAAGCTATGAGCTTTGTTGATTGCTTCTTTAGAACCAGATTTAATAGCTTCTTGAGCTGCAGTTCTAGCAGAATTATATAAATCGATTGTACCTTTTGAATATACAGTTGCTTCAGCTAATTTTTCAGCTGTTGGAATTGATTTTAATAAGCTTGCACCAGCATTTGAAGCAAGAACACCACCAAAACCAGAAGCTTGTCTGATTGCTGCATAATTTGTACCATTAGCTAATGCTTGAAAACCACCTTTAAGGTCTTTTCTGTTGTTCCATAACCAAGAACCACCTTGTAAAGCCATATTAGAAGTTGAACTTGTTAAAACTTCTGACAAACCAAGGTCAGTTGTATTTGTAAGAGCAACACCTGTAGCATATTTTGCTAAGTTTTCAATATCTTTTGTTGAATATCTAATGCCGCCATTAAAGCTTACATTATTGTTACTATAAACCATGTTTTCCTCGTTTAATATCCTGTATATATATAAACGTTGGAAATAGCTAATAATTGCCTTTTTTCAAAAGATATATTAATTTTTGTTACAAATTTCTATACATTTGTTCAAATTTTGTATCATAACTTCTTGATAATGTTCGCAATCTTTTTGTTTTGTTGCTTCAAATCTCAAAGTAAACACAGGTTCAGTATTAGATTGTCTTACAAGGGCAAAACCACCATCAAAAACAATTCTCATACCGTCAAGAGTGATAATATCTTGAATTTTATTGCCAAACATATTTTTATTATCTTCAACCATTTTTTCGAACATTTCAAGAACTGGTTTTTTAAGTTCATTTTCACAATGTAGTCTAACCTCATCTGAAATATAAACTGCATCAAATGGTTTTAGCATATCTGTTAAGTCGAAATCTTTATTTGTTTCTCGCATCTTAGAAATAATTTCGATTACTCTACAACCAGCATAAAAGGCATCATCATAGCCATAATATCTATCTTTAAAGAAGATATGACCACTCATTTCACCAGCAAGATGTGCGTTTGTTTCAGCCATTTTTGCTTTAATATAACCGTGACCAGTCTTGCACATAATAGCTTTACCGCCTGATTTATTGATTGTATCAAATAAAACTTGAGAACATTTTACTTCTGAAACAACAACTGGAGTTGTTTTTGTCAATCTATATCTTTCAATAACATCTAGAGCATAAATTAATAATAGTTTGTCACCAGTTAAGTGATTGCCTTTAGAATCAATAACACCAATTCTATCGCTATCACCGTCAAAAGCAATACCTAAATCAGCTTTATTTTCAACAACTGCTTTTTTAATGTCGTCTAAAGTTGATTCATCACTTGGGTTTGGATGGTGATGTGGAAATCTTCCATCTGGATTTGAATATAATTCAATTACATTACATCCTAATCTTCTGTACAATTCTGGACCAACAATACCACCAGTACCATTTGCACTATCAACAACAACTTTTATACCTTTGCCAATTGATTTGAATTGAGTACAAAGTTCGTTAATATATTCTGGAATAATATCGTGTTGAACTGATTTACCAAAAGTATGAGATAATAAAGACTCTTTACTTTGTTCAATAGCAAGTTTTTTAACTTCTTGGAATTGAGCTTCTGTCATTGATTTTTTATTGAAAGTCATTTTTAAACCATTATATTGGCTAGGGTTATGACTTGCAGTAACAATCATTGCACCCATAACTTCGTTTTCGCCAGTAATTTCTTTTAAATCAGCGTGTTCAGAATAATATCCAATAGGTGTAGCTGCCAAACCTAGGTCAATAATATTTGCTCCAGCAGAAGTTACACCTTTTACAATAATATCTTTTAATTGAGGAGAATGAGTTCTAGCATCCATACAAACTGTAACCCAAATATCTTTTGCTTGTTTGCCAGTTTGCTCCATTATATATTTTATATAAGCTTTTGAAGTAAAGAAGAATAATTCCTCTGTTACATCTTTTCCATAAATACCTCTAATATCATTTTTACCAAATGCTGAGTCCCAATTAATCATTTATCTTTTCTCCTACTTTTTTTATTATGGTATCATGAAAAATATGAAATTAAAAATATCAGACTTATTTAATAAACCAAGCGTTGCAGGAATGTTATTCATTTTACCTGCCATTGTTGGGACATTTATTTTTATTGTAATTCCCACTATAGCCTCTTTTGCACTAAGTTTTGCGGATTGGGATTTGTTGAATGAAATAAAATATGTCGGATTACAAAATTATTATGAAATTTTTACAGACAAAGTTTTTGTAAAAATATTAATAAACACTTTTGTATATTCGCTATCAGTAACAGCATTTGGCGTAATAATACCCCTAATTTTAGCTTGTATATTAAATTCCAAAATATGGTTTAAAGATTTTTATAAAACGGCTTATTTTATTCCATTTGTAACACCGATGATTGTATCTGCAATTGTTTGGGAATGGATATTTGACCCAAATATCGGCTGTCTTAACCAATTCTTACATCTTCACATAAACTGGTTATACGACACAAATTTTGCTATGCCAGCCTTGATTATCGTATCAGTTTGGAAATTAATCGGATACAACATGATAATATTTTTAGCAGGTTTAACAGGAATAAATTCTGAACTATTAGAAGCTTCAAAAATTGATGGTTCAAACGCTATTCAAACCTTTTTAAGAATAACAATTCCACTACTTTCACCAACAATATTTTTTGTTGTGATAATTACTGCAATAAGTTCATTCCAAGTATTTGACCTTATTTATTTAATGACACAAGGTGGACCATTGGATAGTACGAATGTAATTGTTTACGCAATATACAAAAACGCTTTCGAATACTTTAGAATAGGAAAAGCAAGTGCATTAGCTTACGTATTGTTTGTAATAATCTTCCTTTTAACCTCTCTACAATGGTATTTCAGAAAGAAAATGGTTTATTTAGAAAAATAATCCTAAATCATATTTGCTAATTTTATTAAATTTTCATCTCTTTGAGGCATAGCAAGTGGTTTTGGAATAAATATATCCTTGTATTTTTCAATAGCATAAGAATCTGTCATACTTGCAATATAATCAGTTACTGCACGTTGAATTTTATCTTCAGCACAATAATCTTTTAATTTTTCTGAATAATATTCAAATAGAGATTTTATAATATTTTTAGCTTTCTTTTCTTCCAATTTTGCAGGAGAATCAGTATAAACATTTTTGAACATCCAGTCACGTAGAATGTTCGTATAATGCCAACCCTCATCACTCATTGAAACAATTGGTTTTTCAATTGAATTTTTAATAATTTCTGTAATCATTTTATTTAAACGTTTTGACTGAACAGAAGAAAAATAATCTCTACATTCTTTTGGTAAATCCTCTTCCGAAATCACACCCGCACGGATAGAATCTTCAATATCATGATTAATATATGCAATTTTATCAGCTAATTGCACGCATTGAGCCTCAAGAGTTTTTGGTTCTAAACCCCAAGAGTGAGTATAAATACCTTGAACAGTTTCACGGCAAAGATTTAAGTCTTCTAATTTTTCAACAACTCTAACACTTTGTTCATTGTGTGCAAAGTGACCAGTAATTTCGTTCAACACGCCCTCTCCACAATGACCGAATGGAGTGTGACCCAAATCGTGACCTAAAGCAATAGCTTCTGTTAAATCCTCGTTTAATCTCAATGCTCTAGCCAAGGTTCTTGCAATTTGAGAAACCTCTAAAGTATGTGTTAAACGAGTTCTAAAGTGATCGTCAAACGGAGCAAGAAAAACTTGAGTTTTATGTTTTAGTCTTCTGAACGATTTTGAGTGAATAATTCTATCTCTATCACGTTGAAAATTCGTTCTCAATGGACAATCTTCAATTTTTCTCAATCTTCCTTTTGTTTCCTTACTTTTTTGTGCAAAATCACTTAAATAAGTGTATTCAAAATCTTCTAATCTTTCTTTAATTGTCATTTTCTTAAATCCGTTTAACTATTGTGCAAATGTTATGTTATAATAAAACCAAGAAAGGAACATCCTATGAGAGAACTATTTAATGAAAACGTAACTTCAATTGAAACATATATTATGTTTAAAATAACAGAAAAAGCAAATGAATTAAGAGAAGAATTGACAAAGAAAGGAAGAGAACCTATTTCTTTAGCAATGGGTGCCCCAACTTGCAGACCACCGCAATTTGTAATTGATGAAATCAAAAAACTTGTCGACATAGATTCTATGCATACATATTCATCTCCTAGAGGTGAAAAAACATATCTTGAAGCAGTTGCTAATAGAATGAAGAAAAGATTTGGCGTTGAAGTTAATCCTAAAACAGAAATCTGTTCTCTTATCGGTTCAAAAGAGGGTATCGCTAATATGATTAGAGCGTTAATTAACCCTAAACATGATATTAAAGATAAAGATATTATCTTAACTCCAAACCCATCTTACGCTTCATATAAGGAAATGGTAAAGGTTTCTGGCGGATATTCATATTCAGTTCCTTTAACGCCAGAAAACAACTTTATGCCTAATTTAGATGAAGTTTGGGATAATTTAATTAAAGATGGTTTTGACCCTAAAAAAGTAAAAGCTTTATTGGTAAACTATCCATCAAACCCACTTGGTGCTACTGCGACACTTGATTATTACAAAAAAGCAGTTGAATTCTGTAAAAAACACCATATCTTATTAATTGGTGACTCTGCATATTGTGATTTATATTATGATGAATCTAAAAAGCCTCACAGTATATTAGAAGTTGAGGGTGCAAAAGATATAGCCGTAGAATTTTTCTCATTCTCTAAACCTTATGCAATGACAGGTTGGAGATTAGGTTGGGTTTGCGGTAATGCAGAAGCATTAAGTTATTTCTGCAAACAAAAAACAACTATTGATACAGGTATTTTTAAAGCTATTCAAAATGCCGGTGCTAACTTGCTAAATTCTGACGAAGCAGACAAATACAACGCTTGGTTAAACAATGAATTTAAAAGAAAAAGAGATTTATTTGCAAACGGACTTAAAAAATTAGGATACGAAATTCCAATCATCCCAGATGCGACTTTCTACTTGTGGGTAAAAATGCCAAAATGCTATGACTCATCAGAAAAATTCTGTGCTGATTTATTAGAAAAATCAGGCATTATGGTTGTTCCAGGTGAAGGCTTTGGTGATTTAGGCAAAGGATACTTCAGAGTATCTTACGTTTGCTCTGATGAAAAACTTCAAGAAGTATTGGATAGAATGGAAAAAGACGGTTTTAAATATAACTAAAACCTACTCTTCATCAAATACAATTGAATATTTAATTGGATTATAATTTTTTAATTCATTAACACCAAAATCATCTTTTGAATAGATTTCATTCAACTTAAGAAATCTAGTGGTTTGGTCTTCGTAATCACCAAACATAATAAAGAATAACGGCTCAAGCTCATCCATATATTCTTTATAAGAAATATTGTGGCTTGTATATTCTTCTGTGGCATCATAAAATAAATTTTTTGCATCACCAATATTTAGTGCAGCATCATAAAGTTCTCTATCATTCCAGCTCAACCAAGAAACATCCGGAACATCAGCTGGTGATTTGCCATTTGCAAGTTCTATTGCCATTTCTTGCAAAGAAACACCTGAACTATTTTTTGTAGACATCAAACCAGTTATTTCACCGTCTTCAACTCTGAATTTGTACATGCCATCTTCTGAATACAAAGATGTACTCCAATCATAAAGAGGTTTTGCATTTGCTTCAATCATAGATTTCCAAGCATTGTTATAATTTTCCCAAATAGATGCATCCTCATCAAGCTCAATAGAACCTGATTCGACAGCCTTTTCTAACAATTCCATTTGTGAAATCTTTTCACCCTTATAGTAAATACCACCAGCCAAGAGTTTTGTATTATAACGGTTTGGCAAGATTGTGCTGTCTTTTAATTGAAAATTCTTTTTTGTAACTACACCTTTTTTATTATATGTAGAAACCTCAGACGTAGCTTCAGAATTTGTATCAAGAACAGCAAAATTTTCGTCCTCATCCTTATGATAAGAACCATTTGCATCTTTAATATTTTTCTTAGTGCCTTTTAAAAGCTTCGAAATATCACTATTTTCTAAGTTAATTCCATTTAACATTCGATGATTTCCCTATCCGCACACTATACGCTGATTATAGCATATATTCAAAAAGTTTTCAATATTAGGATTTTGACTAGTTAAGAGTTTCAAAAATAAAAACATGTGGTATATAATTCATATAACTATAAGTCAAATGGATTGACTTGTTTAAAAATGGATTTTAAGTTTTTACTTACACTACCAGACTAAACTATCGTTGTACGCAAATTATAAAAAAGGATGTATTATGATTAACGGAATTTCATCAGGACAAATGTTAAAGTTGCAAAACTTTAGCGGTAGCAGAAAATTAACAACTGAAAAAATGTTTGGAATGATTTCTATCCAACTTGGCGGTGACGGAAGAACTATAAATAGAAATCAACTTCAACAATATATCCAAAAAGCTGATGATGGTCTAATTAATTGTTCTTCAAAACAATTAAAAGCTTTTAAGTTACTTGATGACAATTGGAAAGATTTATTTGGTGATACAGACTCTATAACTGCAAAAGATTTCAATAAAGCTGCTGGTATCTTTGCACAAATTATTTTGGCAAAAGAAGATAAAAGCGATATGGAAAAACTTCAAGAAGAGTTGCAAAAACAAGTTGAAAAACAAAAGAAAGCTCGTGAAGAACAAGAAAAGAAATTAAAAGAAAAACAAGACAAAGAAAAAGAAGAAGAAGATAAAAAAGTTGAAGAAGATGACGAAAAAGACGAAGATAATGATGAAACAATAATCAATAATTTAATAGAAAAAAATACAACTTACACAAAATCAGGAACAACTAAACCAAGCGAAAGCATAACAAAAAATTCAACTGTCGAATACAAAATTTAAAGGATAAAAATGGATTTATCAAGCATTTCAAACTTCTCAAATCAACAAGCAAATTTATTTAAAACAAACAATAATACAAACAAAGGTGGCAAGACTAACAAAGCTATAGGACAAAAAAATTCTAGCCCAGCAAGTAAAATTACACTTGCCCAAAAAGGACAAGCTGGTTACATGAAAGAAATGGATGCTGATGACGATGGAAAAATTACGCTAGAAGAATTTAATCAGTATTGTGAAGAAAATGGGCTAAGTTCAGAAGACAAAATGAAACTTTTAACTTGTATGCAAGTTTCACAAATGAATGAAAAAATTTCAGAAGATACTAAAAAAGCTCAAGACGAAGAAAAAAAGAAAGAAAAAGCAGAAGAAAATAAATCTTCAGAAACTGACGACAAATCAATTTACGCTAAAAAAGGTGATGATAAATATAATCAAGAAATGGATGCAAATAACAACGGTTCAATAACTTATGCCGAATATATTGAATACCTAAACAAAAAAGGCGAAACTTCTGATACAATAGAACAAAAAAGTACAACTACTCCAGAGGAAGACTCTGAAACCTATGAAGCAAAGACCGTAGAACCTGAAGTTCAATCAACTGTAGAATATGATGTTTAATAAAAGAGTGGCGAAGCCAAAGGCTTCGCCACTCTTTTATTCTTCTCTAATCATTTTTTTCAATTCTTTTTTTGCAATAATCAACTGTTTATCATTATTTGCTTTCATATCATCAATAGTCAATTCGACATTTATATCAGGTTCAATACCTTTTTCATTAATGTCAGTACCGTTTGGAGTAAGGTATTTTGCAATTGTAAGATTTATGCCTGTTCCGTTAGGTAGTGGAACAATTTGTTGCACCATACCTTTACCATAAGTTCTTGTACCTAAAATTTTAGCCTTGTGGTAATCCTTCAATGCTCCTGATAGGATTTCACTAGCACTTGCACTACCACCATCAACCATAACGATTAATGGTTTATCAATCATAAGTTGAGTATTTTGAGCCTTAATTCTATTTCTATATCCGTTTCTACCGATAATACTTACAATATCATTACCGCCCTCAATAAATATGTTAGAAATAAATACGGCATTCGGTAACAAGCCCCCTGGGTTTCCTCTCAAATCAAGAATTAAACCTTTTGCACTTTCTGTTTTTTCTAAGGCTTGAACAAATTCTTTTGCTGTATCGGCACCTATAAAGGTTGTGATTTGGATATAGCCTAAGTCTTTATCTTGTTTATCAATATAGCTTTTAACAGTCTTAACTTTAATTTCTTTACGCTTCATTTTTTTAGTAATCTTAGTATTTCCACGTAAAATTACTAATTCAACAACACTATTAATAGGTCCTCTTACAACACTTGCGACTTCGCTAATAGCTTTACCACTCATATCAACACCATTGACTTTTAAGATAATGTCGCCTATTTTTAATTGAGAAGCTTGTGCGGGGCTACCATCCACAACGCTTAAAATATATATTTTACCGTCTATTGATGCAATATTAACTCCAATACCTGTAACTCTTGAATCAATATCAATATTTTGTTCAGCAAATTCTTGCTTATTCATAAAATTTGAATAAGGATCATTTAAGCTTTCTAACATAGTTGCTATTGCAACTTTTGCATCATCATCGGTGTTTATTTTACCTCTGTAATGTTCTTTCCATCTAGACCATTTTTGATTATTCATTGAAGAATCGTAATATGAATCTCTAATTTCTCTCCAAGTCAAATTAAACAACTGCTGACTAGAAACAACAGAATTGTTTGTTCTCATTGCAAGTTTTGTTCTAAAATTAACTGGAATATCAAAGAATTTCACGAAGAAATTGTTCAATAAAACAATTATAAAAACAAAAATTATTAAAATTATGACTTGTTTTCTACTCATAATTTAATTTAACAACAACGAATAATTTTTATCAATAGCCATTTTATTATGAACTAAGGACACAATTTTTCCCAGTCAATATCCTCTTCGTCAGGATCACCAGGTTCTCTAATTTCGTCGCCATCTTCAAGCATTAACATTAATTGAAGTCTTAATTGTTTTTTATAATTTTCTCTTGCTTTTTCAATAGTTTTCGCACAAAAAGCAAAACTTGGAATTTCTTCAATTTCAATATAGTAGTATGGATTTCCGTTGAAATCTAGGTCAGTACCCTCAACTAAAGTCCAATCTAAATTCATATAATATTCAATATCTTTATTTTCTACTTCGTTACTCATTGAAAACTCTTTCATTTAATGGTTGATTTATCATCAAACCCTCACCACCGATTACATCAGCTTGTTTGTTATCTATATATAAGTATACAGGTAATTTGGTATTTTTGTTAACTGTTTTAACTAATTGATACAATCTTTTATATAAACCATCAGTACCACCACCTTGGTCAAAAGAAGAAGTTAAGTTTACAATAGCTTTTTTATCTGTTTCAACTACTGAAATAACCTTTGTACCACTTGGAATTTCTGTATAAATACCTTTTTCTCTTTCAATTTGGTTCGGACCTTCAATTAATCTTGAAACAGCAAAAGATAATTGTTGACCATTTTCAGTTTTGTTATATTTTCTCTTTACTGCTCTATAAAGTTCTTCACCATTTTCGTTTTTACCAATGAAGTATACTGTGATATAAGTATCTTCATTTTTCTTTTGGATTTCTTCTTCATCAACATTATTTTCTTCTGTTTGAGAAACTTCTGTATCAGTAAGTTCAGGTTTTTCTGGTGAGAAAAATGCGAACTTAATATAACCAATAGTTATTAAAATCAATATTATTAATGCAACTTTTTTATTATTTGTCATCATAACTAAATATCCTTATTTCTTTGGTATAAATATTATACCGTCAAAAAGAATTTTGTCATCATTAATATCGACTGTTTTTATCATTAATTTTCCGTTTGTAATAGAGAATGCATCAAGTGAATATTGCAATGGGTCTATATAATTAAATAAAGAAACGTATTTAGCAATATTCAATTTTTTATTTGTATTTTCTAATCTAATATCATAAACATTTATTTTTCCATCAGAAACTTTTAATGCAGAAGATACATCAAATTTTAAAGCTGATGACATCCCAAACATTGATGTAATACCAGATGAAACATTCATCATAATATGAAGTCTTTCGTCTTTAATTGCAACATCGACAGAATCTATCTTTAATAATTTTAGACCTAAAGCATTCAAATCAACTCTTTTTAAGATTTTTTCATAAGCTTGAGATTTAACAGTATCTTTCAAATCCTTTTCAGTAACCATAATAGAATAATCCATCAAAAGGTTTGAACGGTTGTAGATTTCGTTTGTAGATAAATCAAAATAGTTAAAATCACATAAAGTTTTAGCTTCGAATAAAGAAACCTTTATACCCTCAATATCTAAATCTTTACCAGTAATCTTCAGACTCTTAAAAATACCATGTTTTAAGTCTTTCATACTATAAGCTTTTAAAGATACTTTAAATTTTTGTCCAGTTTCTTTTTTAATTTGTTTTTTAATTATGCTTTCACCAACTTTTTCTGCTATAAAAGTTGCACCAGTAACCTTTGAAAATACTTGATTTCCTTTTGAAGAAACATCAAAAGCAGGTGTGCAATATGCTGTTGTGTATTGAGTTGCACTTGCTGGCAAGCTCATACAAAATACTAAAAATAATGCTATTATATAAATCTTTTTCATTTTACAAACACTTTCTCTAAAGAAGTTTTATTGTTTATAATACGTGTAACAGCACTTATTTTAGTACAATAAAGCAAAATAATTAATTCATTATTACAATTTGTGAACTTATTTGAAGTAAAATTCATACCGTGACTTACCTTTAAATACTCATCCTCACTTAATTCTACCTTTTTTAGATTAGAAAAATAATTAAGCGGATTTTCAATAAATTTTTCTTTATTTTCAGAGTTTTCTATTTCAGAAAGTTCGATAGAATTTTCAATTTTAAAATCACCAGCAATAGTACGAGTCAAACCAATCAAATGAGCACCACATGAAAGAACTTCGCCTAAATCGTGAGCAATACTTCTTATGTAAGTACCTTTTGAACATTTAATTCTAAGTTTGGCAATATTGTCTTCTAATGATAACAAATCCAATTTTTCGATTGTAACTTTTCTAGCCTCAATTTCAACCTCTTTACCTTCACGAGCATATTCATAAAGCTTTTTACCATTCTTTTTTAAGGCTGAATAAATAGGCGGTTTTTGTAATATTTCACCTCTAAATTGATTTAAAGCATTTTCAAGTTCAGAGATTTCTACAATCTTATCAGAGGTAGCAATAATTTCACCCTCTTTATCATAAGTATCAGTACTAACACCAAATTTTACTGTTGCAACGTATTCTTTATCATCAGAAAGATATTGAATAAGACGAGTCGCATCCCCAACCGCAATAGGCAAAACCCCATTTGCCATAGGGTCAAGTGTACCTGTATGACCTATTTTTTTTATCTTTAAATTTCTGCGTAAAAAACTTACGACATCGTGTGATGTCATACCAGATGGTTTGTTTACGTTAATAAATCCGAACATTTTAGATTATAATTCTCCACGAGAAATCTTATCAATGATTTCAGTAACCTTTGAACCACGTTCAATAGAATCATCATAGATAAATCTAAGCTCTGGAGTAACTCTTAAACGGATACGTTTACCAACTTCGTATCTAATTTTTGGTTTATTTTGCTCAATAGCCTCTTTAGTTTTTTCTTTTTGTTCATCAGAACCAAAAACTGAATAGAATACTTTGGCATAAGAATTATCGTGAGAAACTTCAACGTCTACGATTGAAACGACACCTGAAATTCTAGCATCTTGTATATCACGTCTTAATATATCAGAGATTTCTCTCATTAGTTCTTTTCTTACACGTTCATTTCTTAATGTCATAATAAACCCTTAAATTAGTCTAAAGTAACTTTAACTTTTTCTGTAGTAGATACTTCGATAATGTCACCCTCTTCAAGATCGTTGAACTTCGCAAAAGAAAGACCACATTCAAAACCTTGTGCAACTTCTTTTACATCGTCTTTAAAACGTTTCAACTGGTCAATTTGACCCTTGAAGATTTCTTTACCGTCACGGATAACAACCGCAATATTGTTTCTAGCAATTTTACCCTCAGTTACGTAACAACCAGCAATCTTAGTTGTTTTACCGATAGTGAAGATTTGACGAACTTCAGCTTTACCAACTTCAACCTCTTTAGTTTCAGGTTCAAGTAATGAAAGCATTGTGTTTTCCATTTCTTCAATAATTTGGTAAATAATATCGTATTTCTTAATTGTTACGTTTTCTCTTTCAGCAGCAATTAAAGCATTGTTATCTTCTTTAACAGTAAAACCTAAGATTAAAGCGTTACTTGCAGCAGCTAACATAACATCGGCTTCTGAAATATCACCAACACCAACGTGGATGATTTTAGTAACAATTTTCTTAGATTCAAGACCAGCAATAGCTTGTGCTACAGCCTCAGCTGAACCGTGAGTATTAGCTTTAACAATTAAGTTTAATTGTGGAATATTATCTTCACCACTCATTGCTTCTTTTCTGATATGAGCTGGTAACATAGCTTCTAAACGTTTAGTACGTTCATTTTCTTTACGTTCATCAACGATAGATTTCATTTCTTTTTCGTTTGCTACAACTTCAAAGAAATCACCAGCTTGTGGAACTTCTGTTAGACCAAGAATTTCAACTGGAGTTGATGGACCAGCCTCTTTAATTCTTTCACCAGAGTCTGATAATAAAGCTCTGATTTTACCACAAGTGTTACCTACAACAACGCAGTTACCAACATGCATTGTACCATTTTGAACTAATAATGATGCAACTGGACCTTTACCTTTATCTAAGTTAGCTTCAATAACTACGCCTGATGCCATAGCATTAGGGTTAGCTTTCAAATCAAGCATATCAGCAACTAAAAGGATGTATTCTAACAATTCGTCAATACCAGTTCTTTGTAAAGCTGAAACTTTGCAAGTAATAGTGTCACCGCCCCATTCTTCAGGAACAAGTCCATGTTCTGTTAACTGAGTAAGAACTCTGTCAGGGTCAGCCCCTGGTTTATCCATTTTGTTAACAGCAACAATAATTGGAATTTCAGCAGCTTTTGCGTGGTTAATAGCTTCAATAGTTTGAGGCATAATACCATCATCAGCAGCAACTACCAAAATTGCAATATCGGTAGCTTTTGCACCTCTTGCACGCATTTCAGTAAATGCTTCGTGACCAGGAGTATCTAAGAATACAATTTTGCCTTCTTTTAAGTGTACTGTATAAGCACCGATAGATTGTGTGATACCGCCAACTTCATCGTTAACAATTTTGTGTTTTGTAGCACGAATGCTGTCTAATAAAGTTGTTTTACCGTGGTCAACGTGACCCATAATACTAATTACAGGAGCACGTTTTTTCAATAATTTTTCATCAACGTTAAATCTTTCTTTCTTTTGTTCTTTTTCAAGTTCTTCTTCAATGAAAGCATCAACGTCTTCATCTAAAACTTCTACTTCGTATTCTGCACAAACTTTCTTGATAACATCAATATCAATAAGTTGATTTACAGTAGCCATAATACCTTGAAGCATTAAGAATTTAACAATATCAGCTGGAGTTTTATTCAATTTTTCTGATAATTCGCTAATTGTCATAGCTTTATCAACAACTAATTGTTTTACTTCTGCAACTTCTTCGTCCTTATGAACTTTCTTTTTGTGTTTTTGTGCAGCTGCTTTTTCTAAAGAAATACGTTCTTGTTCTTCTTCTTTAGAAATTTTATCTTTTTGTTTTGATTTAGAATCTTTTCTCTTAAATCCACCCTTATTATCATAAATATCTTGAGAGATAATATGTCTTTGGATAGGTTTTTTGCCTCTATCTTCACCAGCTTGTTGTGGTTTGTTATCAGATTTTTGAGATCTACCCTCTTGAGGTTTACGTTCAACATTTTGATTTTTTGGAGAACGTCTAACGATTTCAATTCTGTTTTCTGGTGGTTTACGTTTTACTACTTCAACTCTTGGACGCTCAACTTTTTCAACCTTGTTAACACGTTCAACTTTTTCTACTTGAGGAGTTGCTGGTTTTACAACTTCAACCTTTGAAACTTTTTCAACTTTCTCTACTTTTACTTTTGATTCCTTTTCAACCTTGATAACTTCAGGTTTTGCATCGGCTTTTGGTGAATCTGCTTTTGCTTTTTTAACGATAAAAGCTTTTGGCTTTTTCACTTCTACTTTTGAACCGCCAGCGATAAAATCTTTTAATTTTTTAACTTGATCAGGAGTTACAGAGCTTGAATGTGCTTTTACAATAATTTGAATTTGTGCAAGCTTTTCAATGACTTCCTTACTGGTAAGCCCTAACTCTCTCGCTAACTCGTTTACTCTAATATTATCTGTCAATTAATTGTCCTTTCAAGTCGTCACTTATTTGTGTCTTAAGCACTTTTGACAACTTATTTTTACATAAAGCTTTATTTATACAGTCATGATTATAACAAAGATATGCAGATCTGCCAAATGTTTTTGAGTCAGGGTTGATAACAACCTCTCCATCGGTATTTCGGCGAGTAATTTTTATCAATTCTTCTCTATTTTTTATTTGACCGCAACCTACACACTTACGTTTTATATCTGTCATATACAAATTATATCACAAATATATAATATACAAATTTATGCAAAACTAAAGGAAGATACTAAACTTCTGCTAATTTTTCTAACTTTAACTTTTGGTCATATTCAATCAATAAGTTAATAAGTTCGTCCAAATCACCATCAATTACAGTCCAAACATTCAAGTTGTGACCAATTCTGTGGTCTGTCAAACGACCTTGTGGAAAGTTGTATGTTCTAATACGTTCACTTCTATCACCAGAACCTACTTGAGAACGACGTAAATCTGTAATTTCTTTTGTTTGTTTTTGAACTTCTAAGTCGTATAATTTTGCTTTCAAGATTTGCATAGCACGTTCTTTGTTTTGTAATTGAGAACGTTCTTCTGTACAGAAAATCATAATTCCAGTAGGTTTGTGGAATAATCTTGCTGCAGTTTCAACCTTGTTAACGTTTTGACCACCAGCACCACCTGAACGTGCAGTAGACATTTCAATATCTTCTGGTTTAATTTCAATTTCAACGTCATCAATTTCCGGCATAACGGCAACTGTTGCAGTTGATGTATGAACACGACCTTGAGATTCTGTAGCTGGAACTCTTTGGACTCTGTGAACACCTGATTCATATTTTAATTGAGAATAAACAGCGTCGCCCTTGATTGAAATAATAATTTCAGAATATCCGCCAGCTTCACATTCAGTTTTTGATAAAACTTGTGTTTGCCAACCTTTTTTATCCGCATATTTTAAATACATTCTAGCTAAATCACCGGCAAAAATGTTTGCCTCATCACCACCAGCACCACCACGGATTTCTAACATAATATCTTTATCATCCATAGGGTCACGTGGTAAAAGAAGAATTTTCATTCTTTCTTCGCATTGAACAATAATGTTTTCGTTTTCTTCCATATCTGCCTTTAAAAATTCTTTCATTTCAGGATCAGATTCGGCTTTTATAAGTTCTTTAGCATCGGCAATAGCGTCATTTGCTTTTTTCCATTTGTAATAAACTTCTACTGTTTCTTCCATAGATTTTCTTTGTTTAGATAAATCACGGAATTTGTTATAATCATTAATTACAGCGGGGTCTGAAAGAGTTTCACCCAACTCAATATATTTCTTTTCTATTTGTTCAATTTTATCAAGCATATCTTTCATAATTTAGTCCCTCACTTTAAAATTATTATATCAAAAAAATATAATTTGACTATTTATACAAAAGAAATACAATAATAATATGGCAAAACGTAACATTATAGCACTTGTAGACTGTGATTCATTTTTTGTATCAGTAGAACAAGCACTAAATCCTGAATTAAAAAATAAACCAGTTTGCGTTCTTAGTAATAATGATGGCTGTGTAGTTGCACGCTCAAAAGAGGCTAAAGCTCTTGGAATCACTATGGGAATGCCATATTTTATTGCAAAAAGAGAATACAAAAATTGCCATTATCTTTCAGGAAACCATGAAAAATACGAGGAATTTTCAAAAAAAATCATGACAATATTGAGAGATTTTAGCCCTGATGTTGAAGTTTATTCCATTGATGAAGCTTTTGTCGATTTGACAGGTTTAAAAAGATTATATAAAAGAAATTATGGCAAAATAGCTTTAATGATACGTGAAAAAATAAAAGAAGAGGTTGATGTACCTGTATCGATTGGTTTATCAACAAGCAAAACCCTAGCAAAGCTTGCAAGTGATAAGGCTAAAAAAACTGGCGGTTTGTATATTATCGGTTCAAGAAAAATAGAAAAAGAATTGAAAAATACTCCAATAGAAGAAGTTTGGGGCATTGGAAGAAATATTGCATTGTTGCTAAAACAACACGGAATTTTAGATAGCTGGAAATTAGTTTCTCAATCTGATGAATGGCTAAAATCAAAAATTAGCATTAAGGCAGTAGAACTTAAACACGAACTTTTGGGTGAAACAATTTCAAAAGTTGATAACACAGAAAAAATTCCGCAATCAATTCAAGATACAAGTTCATTTAGAGAATTTACGACTGATAAAAACTTTATAATAAATAGTTTAAATAAACATATTCATAAGGCATGCACAAAATTAAGAGAATATAATGCGTGTTGCCAATCTGTATCAATAATAATTAGAACAAAAGATTTTAGATTTTTTAAAGAAAAGAAAGTTCTAACTTCTCCGACAAATTTTGAACTTGAAATATCTAATATTGCAAAAGAACTCTTAGACAAAATTTATGAGCCAAATATTTTATATAGAAGTTCTGGAATTGTGCTAGAAAAATTTTCTTTTAACCAAGAGGAACAACTATTTTTATTTAATACAGAAATCTCAGAAAAGAAAAAGAAACTTGCCAAAAGTATAGATAACATTGAAAAAAAGTATGGCAAAAACTCAATAAAAACTGGATATTAAACAATAAAGAGAGGGCATCGCTTGTGCTACGCCCTCTCTTTAAACTTATTCATTTTCTTTATTATATTTATCAACCCAACACTTATTAAACTTGAGTGCAATATTATGTTTTATACAGTATTTAACCAAGTCTTTCTTAACTTCAGGAGCTAAGATATACATTGCAATAACGTTTGGAATAGCCATTGATAACATCATAGCATCTGTAATATTAATAACTGAAGTAACGTTAAGAACAGAACCAATGATTACGAAACCGCAATAAATCAATTGGAAAATAATACTTCTTTTCTTACCTTCACCGATTAAATAGTTCCAACATTTTTGACCATAATATGCCCAACAAATAAGAGTAGATAAAGCATATAAAAGAACAATACAAGCCAAAATTTTAGGGAAGAATGGCATTACAGAAGATAAAGCTTCTGAAGTCATTTCAACACCTTGAGTTTGTCCTACATAATGCTGATATGTATCAGTAATAATAATTGCAACAGCAGTTAATGTACACATCAAACCTGTCATAAATGGTTCTAATAATGATACAAAACCTTGTGATAATGGCTCATCAGTTTTTACTGTTGCATAAGCAATTGGAGCAGAACCAGTACCTGCCTCATTACATTGAACTGATCTTCTCAAGCCCATAATCATTGCAACAAACGCACCACCATAAACTGCTTGTGGTTGGAAAGCTTCTTTTACAATTACATAACAAGCATGTGGTAAATGATGAATATTAAATAATACAACTGCCAAAGCTGAGAAGAAATAAATTAAAATCTTTAAAGGAACAATTTTTTCTGTAACCTTTACGATACTTTTAATACCACCGATTGTAATTAAACCAACTAATATCGCCATCAAAGTACCAATTACCCAATGCATACTACTTGTAGAACCAGTATTACCACCAGTAACGTTGATAAATTGATTAGCCGCTTGGTTAATTTGAATCATATTTCCACCTGTGATAGCACCACCAATACAAAGTATTGAGAAAAGTACTGCCAAAGGCTGTCCTAACCATCTTAAACCTTTTCTAGTTAAACCATGAGCAATATAATGCATTGGACCACCAGAAACTGTATCATCAGGGTTAAATCTTCTGTATTTAACAGCTAAACCAGCTTCTACAAATTTTAAAGACATACCAAAGATTGAACCTACGATAACCCAAAAAGCTGCCCCAGGGCCACCCATAGAAATAGCAATCGCAACACCTGCAATACTACCCATGCCGATTGTACCTGATAAAGCTGTCATCAAAGCTTGGAAAGAAGAAACTTCACCAAAGCCATCTTTTGATTTTTTAGGTTTGCATAAAATATGTAGAGCATGCCCAAAGCCCCAAACTGCAATACCTCTTAAATAAAATGTAAAAAAGATACCCGCAAATAAAATCCATAAAACAATAACGGGAACATCAGAACCAAAAATATTTATTGGGAAGAACACCCAACTTGCAACTTTGTCTGAAACAGGGGCAATTTTTTCATCCATGAACGCATCAATATTAAATGCATAAGCCTTTGATGAAGTCATGGCTAATAGTGTTAAAAACACATACAAAAATCTTTTCATATATTTACTTTTTCCTTACCTACAAAAAAAGAGGGTTTAACGCCCTCTTATCTTTTTAAATGGAGCGGGAGACGAGGCTCGAACTCGCGACATCTTCCTTGGCAAGGAAGCATTCTACCACTGAATTACTCCCGCAATACTTTTATTATAAATGCTAAAAATTTTTTGTAAAGTATTTAGAAAAATTTTAAAAAAACTTTACTTTTTTTCTAATCTTTATGTAATAATTATTGTATTAAATAGCTAAAAATTTTATGACAGAATTTGTCAAATATGTAGGTTATAATTTAGTTATAGCTTGCAAAAGGAGAAAACTTAATGCCGACTAAACAAGAAACTCAAAGCAACTTAATGCCTCAAAATATTGAAGCAGAAGAAGCAGTTTTAGGTGCGATTTTGGTAAACCCTGAAACTTTAACAAGAGTTGCTGAAACTCTTAAAGCTGATTATTTCTACAAACCAGCTCATAGATACGTATACGAAGCCATGCTTCAATTATTTAACCAAAACGAAAGAATTGATATTGTTACGGTTTCTGAAGTTTTGAACATGAACTCTAAACTTGAACTTGTTGGAGGTAGAGCCTTTATCAATGACTTATCTTATAAAACAATTACAACTTCTAACATTGAATATTATTCAAAAATTGTTCAAGAAAAAGCTATTAAGCGTTCTCTAATTAGTGCTGGTTCTGAAATCGTGTCATATGGTTATGACGTTGAAACAGTTGATGAATCTCTCGGTAAAGCCGAAAAACTTATATTTGAAATTTCTTCAAACAAAAATACAAAAGATTTAGTACCTGTAAAAGATGTCGTTTTTGAAACTTATGAAAAAATCGATTACAGATATAATCACCGTGACGAGCTAATTGGTGTTCCAACTTCGTTCTACGATTTGGATACGGTCATGAATGGCTTACAAAAATCAGATTTAATAATTTTAGCAGCACGTCCTGCTATGGGTAAAACAGCTTTTGCCTTAAATATTGCAACAAATGTAGCTCTAAAAGCAAAAACTCCAGTAGCAATATTTTCACTTGAAATGTCAAAGGGTCAACTGGTACAAAGAATTTTATGTGCAGAAGCAGAAGTTGATTCTCAAAGATTGAAAACAGGTAATATGCAAAAGAAAGACTGGGATAAACTTGCAAATGCCATGAACGATTTGGCAGAAGCACCAATTTATATTGATGATTCAAGCGGATGTACATTAACAGACTTGAGAGCTAAAGCAAGAAGACTTGCAATGCAAGAAAAAAATCTTGGTTTAATTGTTATCGACTACTTACAATTGATGGAAAGTACTGGTAAAGAAGAACGTACGCAAGCCATTTCAACAATTTCAAGAGGTTTGAAAACACTTGCAAGAGAATTGGATGTACCAATTATTGCACTTTCACAATTATCTCGTGCCGTTGAGGGCAGAAAAGATAGACGACCAATGCTTTCAGACTTGCGTGAATCAGGTGCAATCGAACAAGACGCCGATATTGTTATGTTTATTTATCGTGACGATTATTATAGAGATAATGAAGAAGATTCTGAAAACGCTACACCAAAAGGCAATGAGGGTAAATCAGAAATCATTATTGCAAAACACAGAAACGGTCCAACTGGTACTGTTGAATTGTTGTTCCAAGCAAATATTACAAAATTCAAAAACCCAATAAAAACAGATACCTTCTAAAAAGAAAAAAAATTTTATATAACAAAAAGGATATGCTGGGTA
>DBIX01000070.1:0-12092 GCA_002297005.1 Cyanobacteria bacterium UBA791
AATATTATTTTTGTACGACTTTATTAAAGAAAAACAAGACCTTAAGAATTTAATAATTCCGTTAATAATATTTGTACTTGGAGGAGGTTTAATATTATATCTTTTAGTCGGTTCTGATGCGACTGCAATAACTGATTATAAAGGTTTTTCTATTTTTAAAGAGGATGTTGTTCTATGGTATTTTATTCCAACGATATTATGTATAATCGCATCAATCTTTTTAATGAGAAAATCTCCTAAAGCCTTGTTCTTTTTAGGGTTTACCTATCTTGCTTTAACGTATTGCAGTATATTCAAATATTATGGACATTATTGGAATCATTATTTTTATTATATTTATTTAATACTAGTCATTTGGCTAGGTATGGAAAAAGAAAAATCTTCAAAACCTTTAATGATAGTTTTGGCGATTATTTCTCTTTTAAATATTAGTAGTTATGGAACAATAAATGAAAACACCAAGAATATATCTTTAAAAGGTATGTCAGATATTATGATTAAAGAAATTATATCTGATTCTAATTTTGAAAATAAGACAATAATTCTTGATGATATTGATTCTATTGGATTTAAATTGTTGCCGTATTCTAAGACAAAAAATATTAACGAAATTAGTTATTGCTCTGGTAAAGGTTATGATAGCAATATAAAAGATTTTCCACCTGAAAATGTGTGGTGTCATTTTAAAGATGAAGATACTCTTATTCAGAATAATTCTTCAAAAAGAATTTCTTCTTTAATGGAGAACAAAGATGCTTTCTTGATTTTATATTTTAAACAAGGAATTTATCCTGAATGGCTAAGAGAAGTTTTGAAAGAAAATTCTAATTTAGTTGCAAAAGTTGCCACTTTTAAAGATGGTAAAGTCCAAGGTAATTCTTTTACTTGGGATAATTTAAAACTAACACCTTACAAATGTTTTTCTTATGAAAAAACACAAGTTAAATGTATTTGGTATGTCGAAAAAAATTAAGAATTTTCCTTTGTTTCCATGTCTTCTTTCTTCATGTTTTTCAATAAGAAGATAAACGGAATAACGACAAAACACGCAATACCACAAATTCTAAAGGTTTCAATAAAGCCCCAAAGGTTTGCTTGTTTTAGCATTTCCCCGTAAAGAGAATATTGTGCCATATAATTTGCCATATCGGAAGACGTGTATTGACTCAAAGCTCCCCAAGTTGCTTGTAATTTTTGTTCAAAAATAGGGTTTAGTGGGTGTAAGTTTCCAACCAAATAGGCTTGGTGAATTTGTGCAAATCTTGTAATTAATGTACCTACAAGAGATGTGCCAATTGAACCACCGATGTTTTTAAGCAAGTTTTGAACACCACTTGCATTTGTCATTTGGTCGTTGCGTAAAGTCATAACTGATAATGATATTACCGGAATCATTGCAAATCCCATACCAAGACCGAATACAAAGTTTGGTATAACGATGTTCATACTTGAAATATCAAGGTTTAAGTTACCTAGCATTAAACCAGATGTACCAACAAGTACAAAACCTATTAAAATTAATAATTTGTTATTAACTTTATTTGTAAGTTGTCCGCAAAGTGCTAACGAAATAAAACTTCCGACACCACGAGGCATAATTGATAAACCACTTAAGAATGCATCATATCCCATTAGTGATTGTAAGAATTGAGGGAGAATAGCAAGTGATGCTAAAACAACCCCTTGAATTATAACTTGAACTAGTGTACCGATTGAATAGTTTTTATCTTTAAAAATACTTAAATCAACAAGTGCATTTTTACTTTTTATCTGGGAAATAATGAATATTATCATTGAAATAACTGATACTGCACTCAATTTACAAATCCAAGATGCGTTGAACCAGTCTGCGTTGTTACCTTTATCAAGAACAATTTGGAGTGATACAATCCATAAGGCTAGAAAGAAAAATCCTACGGCATCAAGCTTTACGCCTTTTTGTTTTTTAGCGTAAGGTGGGTCTTCTAATAATGTTTTAGAAATATATAAAGTTAAAAATCCGACCGGAATATTTATGAAGAAAATCCACGGCCAATTCCAGTTGTCGGTGATATAACCCCCTAGAACAGGACCAATGATTGGAGCCATTACAATTACCAACCCAAATGCTGCCATTGCTTTACCACGTTGGTCTTTTGGAAATGACTCTAGCAATATTGCTTGTGAAATCGGTAATAATCCGCCACCACCGAAACCTTGACAAATTCTTGCTGCAAGTATCATTTCTATTGAATTTGCGATACCACAACAGAATGACGATAATGTGAAAATCATAATACTTAGCATAAAGAAATTTTTTCTGCCAAGTAATTTACAGAACCAGTCTACAGTAGGAACTGTGATACCACTTGCAACTAAGTATGATGTCAAAATCCACATTGACTCTTCACGGCTTACCGAAAATGTACCTGCCATGTGCGGAAGTGCAACGTTTGCGATTGTTTCATCAAGTACAAACATAAATGCTGCACACATTGTTGGAATTGCAGCTATCCAAGGTCCATACTTAGGTTTCCATTCTTCAGTTGTAGTCGCTACTTCTGACATTTTTCTACCTGTTTGATTTTACAACCTTTATTTGCTGTATTATCTGCAACTCTTACTTTAGGAATTACTGACATTCCTGGAACTAATAAGTATTGGTCTTTGTCTATATCTTCTGTGAAAACGATTTTTACAGGAATTCTTTGTACAATTTTTACGAAAGAGCCTACTGCGTTTTCTGGTGGAAATAAACTAGCTTTAGCACCTGAAGCTCTTTGAATACTGTCTACTTTACCTTTGAATTTGTGCTTTGGATATGTATCAACCTTGATTTCTACTGTTTGTCCAGGACGCATTTTTTCTAATTGGTTTTCTTTAAAGTTTGCAACTACCCAAACATCGTTTGGAACTATTACAAACAAAGGACTTCCAACTTGTACATAAGCACCTTTTTCAACTCTTTTGCTTGATACTGTGCCGTCTTGCGGGGCATAAATCTTTGTATATGATAGGTTTAATTGAGCTTGATCTCTTTTAGCTTTCAAAACTTTAATATCTGCATCAGCAACATTAGTTTGGTTTTTTGTTAAAATAGCTTGTTCTGCGTTTTCTTGTCTAGCCTTTACGCTTTCGTATTTTGTAACTGCATTATCAAGCGTTTGTTTTGAAACAGAACCTGTTTCATATAATTTTGTATATCTGTCTACATCTTTTTTTGCAAGTGCAATTTCTGATTCAACTGCAGAAAGATTTGCTTTTGCAATATTTTGAGATTTTAATGCACTTTGATAATTTGCTTCTGCTTGTTCAAGTTTTACCTTGTAGTCCGCATCATCAATTTCTGCTACCAAGTCACCCTCTTTAACAGCTTGGTTATCTTTGATATATACTGCTACAATTTGACCTGCAACTTTTGGTGCAACTTGAACTGTGTGATTCTCAATGTAAGCATCTTCTGTTGATTGATATTTCATTGCATCGTGAATTGCAATTCCTGTTGCAATAATTAGTAATGCTGAAACAACAATACCAATAGATTTTTTATAACTTTTCTTTAATTCGTTTTTTAGTTCTTTATCTTCTGTCATTTTATAATTTCTCCTATGACGTTAAATATTAAATTCTACGATTTCTGATAATGCTTGTTCTAGTTGAACTAGCGTATCTCTTAAATCAAATAATTGTTCTTCTGAAAACTTTTCTAACAATTTATCCATAACTTTATCCATTATTGCAAATTGTGTTTCATAAAGCTTTTTACCCGCTTTTGTAACTCTTAATCTTCTAACAAGTCTATTGTTTTTTGTATCGTTTGTTCTTGTGATATAACCTTTTTCTTCTAAAGAGTTAAGGATTCTACCAGTTCTAACTCTATCTCTCAAAATCAATTTTGCTAAATCACGTTGACAAATGTCTGGGTGATTTAGGATTTGATTTATTGCACAAAATTCGTCGTGAGTAATGTCTACATTTCTTATTTCAAAAAAGTTTTTAGCTAATTGGTCTGTATATATAGATAATTTTTGTATCATATAAAAAGCAGATTTGCTAAAATCCTTACGAGCTTCTTCTACTATTTGTTTTGTTGTCATTTCTTACCCCTAGCCTGTTTGGATTTGTTACATAGAAAACTTGTTTCAAAAAATACATGTTGCATTTGTAACAAAGATATGGTAACATGTACCCATCAGATTTGTCAAGTATGAGGTAAGATAATGAATTTAAAAAGATTTACAGCAATTTTTATTTTGGCATGCTTTAACTTTACTTATGTTATGCCAGCTTTTGCTATTACCGAAAAAAATAATAAAAATAATCAACAAACTGTTTATACTCATAAAGTTAAAAAATCTAAAAAAGAAAATGATGATTATAAATATGCTTATGTAAATATGGATTTTTGGAAAAAATTTAATGACAAAAATCTAAATAATTATATTGATTTAGCTATTAAACAAAATTATGACCTTAAGATGGCTAGTTTAACTGTAAAAGAATATTATCAAAATATGAAACTTCAATTTGCAAATGAATTGCCATCTGCTGGTGTTGGTGTTTCTCCAGCATTTGTGAATGCGATGGGTATGCAACCTGATGATTTTGTCGTGAATGTTCCCGCAATGTTTAATTATGAAGTCGATTTATTCTTGAAAAATAGAGATAAAACAAAAGCTGTAAAAGAATTATATAATGCATCTCAAGATGATGAAAGAGCTGCGTATATTTCTATCGCATCAGCCGTAGGTAATGTGTATTTTAATATAGTTAAACTAAATGAAATTATTAAATATCAAGAAAAAATCGTTAATTCTAGACTTGATATTTATAATATGATGCTTGCAAGCAACAAAGAGGGTATCGTTTCAACAGCTGATACTGTAAAAGCTAATAAAGCTTATGTATATGGTGTTTCAGATTTGATAGATTTGAAAAAATCTAGAGCAAAATTATTAGACCAATTCTGCGTACTAATTGGAGAAGATCCTAAAAATGGTGAAAACTTAGCATTTACACCATTAAATCAAATTAAATTTACTGGTACTATTCCAACAGAAATTTCATCAGAAATTATCGTAGATAGACCAGATTATTTAAAAGCAGAAAAAATGATTAAAAAAGCTGGAATTGATGTAAGAGTTGCTAAAAAAGAATTTTTACCAACAATAAATCTTACTGGTCTAGCATTTTTAGATGCATCACATAGTATGTTTTCAAAAGAAACAACTTTAGCAGCTTTAGCACTAGGGGCTACGTTACCAATATTTACTGGTGGCTCGAGAATAGCTAATTTGAAATTGAAAAAAGTTCAATACGATAAAATGCTTGAAAATTACTATAAAACAAATTTGACAGCTATCCAAGAAGTAAATGATGCACTTGCATCTGTAAAATATGATACTGACAAATTGAACGAACACATTAAACAACACCAACTTGAAACAAGAGATTTTGGCTATACAAAAGATAAATATAACCAAGGTATTATTTCAAGACTTGATTTAGTTCAAATGGAAGAAAATTTATTGAATGTAGAAAAGTTGATAAATTCAACACGTTCAGAATGCTACATCAGCTATATTGATTTGTATAAAGCTGTAGGTAGCAAACTATAATATGTTCTAATTCCGAGAGATATATTTGCTGAAATTAAATAGCAAATCAAGCCCTTTTTTCAAAAGGGCTTTTTTATTATGTAAAATTATTCAATAAAATATGACAGTTGAGCAAACACGTTATTGCTAGGAGTTTACGATGTGGCAATCCAAAAAAACTATTTAAAAAACTTATAAATTTCAATATCTAAAGCTTCTGATATTTGGATTAGTCTTTTTATGCTAGGCACTTTTTTACCACGCTCAATTTCTGATAAATAATCAGCCGAAATTCCAGCAAGTTCGCTTAGTTTTTCTTGCGTTAAATGCTTGCTTTCTCTAAAGTTTTTAATATTATTTCTTAGAATTTCAGTCGTGCTATTTGCCATAATTTAATTTTAGTGATATTTTAATTTATATTTAACAGGCAAATAGCACGGAGAAAGTAAAATGAAAAATTATGAAGATGTATTGGTTGATGTAGAAAAATATTTTGACCAATTAATTGATTTGCTAGATTTGATGATTGAACACGATAATGTATCAATCAATAATGTAATGACTTTAAAACAATTAGCAGAAAGTGGTTTAAGTTCGATAAAAACTTTAAATATTTAACCTCTATTCTAAACTTGTTTGGCTACTTTTTAAAAACTATTGTCACCCTGAACTTGTTTGACTGCTTTTTCCGAAATCTATGATTTCGTGAAAAATGTCTGGTTTCTCCACAGGGTCTTTCCAACAAGAAATGGATAATTTTAACCTTAATACATTCTTAACTTGAATTTGTGCATTTACAATTGGTAAGATTCTGAATATACCCAACCAACTAAGCCATGCACCAAGCACGCTTCAGAATGACACAAAAGGTATGGTAAGTATTGTAGGTTGGGGTTTCTACCACAACAAATTTGAGTAAACCCTCACCGATTTTTTATGCACTCATAAATTCGTGCAAAAAATCTCCTCTCCCAGTATTGGGCGAGGTTATCTGTTTTGTCATTGAGAGCGGATGCGAAGCAATCCAAAAACTAAATCAATTAAATTCCCAATTTAATCTTAAATTCTGTCAACACGCCTTCTTCACTTGTTACAGAAATTTCGCCATCGTGTGCCTCAACAATTTGTTTTGACAAGTACAAGCCCAAGCCTGTACCAATTTTTCTATATTTTTTAGATGTTGAATAATATTTATTAAAGATTAAGCCAATGTCTTTTTGGCTAATGCCTTTACCGTAGTCAATTACTGAAATATAAACATTTCCGCCTTGAACGTTTGTTTTTATATCTACGTCATTTGAAGTTTCAGAGTACGATAATGCATTTTGGATAAGGTTTTTGATAACACGTTTAAACTGCATTTTGTCAATGTTAATTGTAACATCCTGAGGAGCGACAAAGTTCAATTTGATATCGTTCTTATCTGCTACCGGACGCATTTCGTCAATTGTTTCTGACAAGAATTCGTTCAAATCAGCACTTTCTTTGTATAATTCAATAGTTGTATTGTTGCTCTTATAAGTATCCAATAACATGTGTACTAAATCAATTAGTTCCTTGTTAGAAGATTTCATTTTGCCAAGTACATCTCTTTGTTTATCATTGATTTCACCAAAAGTTCCATTAATTAAAAATTCAAGCATATTTGATTCCGCAACGATTGGAACTTTTAAGTCATGAGTAAGTGTTGCAACAAAGTCTTCTTTCAATTTTTCCAATTCTTTTTGGTTAGTTACGTTTTTAATCAATATAATGTATCTGCTAACTCTATCTTCAATGTTTAATCTCAAGGCAGTAGCTTCAAAAAGGTCTGAAGAATAAGTTTTGATATATACATCTGTATTATGAAGATTTTCGATAGGTGCTTGGTTAATAGGTTCAATAAAATCGAACACATTTTGACCTATAAGTTTTTTATTGCTTTGTCCAAACCAGTTTGAAATCTTTGGAGTTACTTTAATAATCTTAGAATTTTTATCGACAATAATAAGACCATCAGAAAGAGAGTTCAAAACGCTTTCCAAAAATCTATTTTGACGCATAAGTTCTGTTTGTTGTTCTCTGACTTTTTCTTCTGATTCTTTTAAAGTATCAATAAGTTGGTTAATGCTATCTGCAAGGGCTTCACCTGATGTAGAATTAATTTTTCCGATTTTTTTTGATAAGTTACCAGAACGAATTGATTCCACAATGTTTGCAGCATCTTCAATAAACAAGTCTGTTTTTTGCCAATATTTATTTGTTGAACGTACAACAAGAAATAATAGGACAAGAATGAATATTACAAATAAGTTTAATGAATACCAAAGCATAATTTATCCGAATAATTTTTTTTGTGTTATATATATATTATGAATTTATTATAGGTATTTTAACATGAAAAAACTTTTAAATTACATGATAATTTTATTAATGACTCAACAAACTTGTTTTGGGTACTCTGTGGATGATTTATTAAATCCTCAAGCAACTCACGAAACTAGTTTCTTTACTGTAATTGGAGCTTTAGCATTTGTAATTGCTCTAATTTTCTTAACTGGTTTTATTTATACAAAACTTAATGTTGTTGGCTCAAACTTAGCTAAAAAATCTAGACAAAATGATTTGGAAGATAAAGTTTTGGTATTGTCTTCTACTCATTTAAATAATAATCAAACTTTGCATGTTGTCGAAGTAAACGGTAAAAAAATGCTTTTAGGTGCAACTCAATCTTCTGTTACTGTCTTAAAAGATTTAGGTGAAGCAAAAGAAAATACTATTAATAATGAAATGAGTAATTTTCCTTTTGAACAAGAAACTCCTAAACCTCAAGTAGAAGTTAAAGAAGAAAAACCACCTATTGACCAAATCTTTGATAAAGAAGATATTAAAGAAGATTTAAAATCTAAAGTTGATGATGAAGAAGATTTTGGTCTTTATAAAAAATACCTATAATATAAATATATAAATAGCAAATGAGGTTTTATGAGAAAAACTGTAAATATAGCCGGAAAAGTTATTGGGGATGGACATCCATGTTTTATTACTGCAGAAATTGGTATTAATCACAATGGTTCTGTTGCATTAGCTAAAAAACTAATTGATATAGCTTGTGTAGCAGGATGTGATGCTGTTAAATTCCAAAAGCGAACTGTTGATGTGGTTTACACTCCAGAAGAATTGGCTCAACCTCGTCAAAGTGTATTTGGTGAAACAAATGGCGATTTGAAACGTGGATTGGAATTTGGCTACGATGAATATAAAGAAATTGATGAATACTGTAAAGAAAAAGGTATAATTTGGTACGCTTCTTGTTGGGATGAAGCATCTGTTGATTTTATTGAACAATTTGATGTCCCTTGTTATAAGATTGCAGCTGCCTCTTTAACTGATGATAATCTTTTAAAATATACTAAGTCAAAGGGCAAACCAATTTTCTTGTCTACTGGCATGAGTACAATGGAACAAATTAGACATGCAGTTGATATTTTAGGCGAAGATAATTTAGTTATTTATCAATGCACTTCAACATATCCATCTGATGAAAAAGAAATTAATCTAAAAGTTATTGAAACTTTTAGAAAAGAATTTGACTGTCCGGTTGGATATTCAGGTCACGAAAGAGGTTTAATGCCTACTGTTATTTCGGTTGTATATGGTGCGAATGCTGTAGAAAGACACATTACAAACGATAGAACAAATTGGGGTTCTGATCAGGCTGCAAGTTTAGAGCTTGACGGTATCCATAGAATCGTTCGTGACATTAGAAAAATTCCTAATGTTGCAGGTGACGGTATTAAAAAAGTTTATGATAGAGAATTACCAATTATTAAAAAGTTGAGAAGGGTTTAATGAGTAAATTAAAATTTTCTGAAAATATAAAAATGGTTATAACTGATTTTGATGGCGTTGTTACTGATAATAATGTTTATATTGATGAAAACAAAAATATGTCACGTAAATTGAATTTTAGAGATGTAATGGCATTTTCTCTTTTGAAAAAAAATGGCATAAATATTGCCATTATTTCTGGTGAACAAAATTCTGCTATGGATTTGGTTGCAGAAAAATTTTCGATTGAAGAGGTTCATGGCAATATCAGAAAGAAAATAGATGTATTAAATAACATTATCGAAAAATATAATCTAAAAGAGGATGAATATGTTTATATTGGTGATGATGTAAACGATAGAGAATGTCTTGAAAATACTAAGTATAGAGTGACGGTTCATAATGCTCATAAATCAATTTTAGATATAAAAAAAATACAAGTTACTGAAAACAATGGCGGAGAGGGTGCTTTTAGAGAAATTGTTGATAGAATTTTGGAATACAAAAACTAGGTCAATTTCTTTAAAATTCTGAATTGTTACTACTTGCCAAACAAAATTTATAAGGTTATAATTAATCTCGATATACTAGTATAAAGAGTGAAATTATGACAAAGAACGTAGTCGTACAAAAATTCGGTGGCACATCAGTAGCTGATACAGATAGAATTAAAAAGGTAGCAGAAACTGTAGTCGCAGAGAAAGAAAGGGGTAACGATGTTGTTGTAGTTGTTTCTGCGATGGGACATACAACTGACCATTTAGTTACTTTGGCAAAAGAAATTTCAGATGTTCCATCTCCAAGAGAGATGGATATGTTGTTATCAACTGGTGAGGGCATTTCAATTGCATTATTAACAATGGCTATTCAAGCTAAAGGTTATGATGCAATAAGCATGAATGCTGTGCAAGTTGGTATTATAACTGAAGATTTACACACAAAAGCAAGAATTTTGAATATCGAAACATCAAGATTAAAACAAAACTTGAATGCTGGAAAAATAGTTGTAGTAGCAGGTTTTCAAGGTGTAACAAAAGACGGTGAAATTACAACATTAGGTAGAGGTGGTTCTGATACTTCTGCAGTTGCAATTGCCGCTTCTTTAGGTGCTGAACGTTGTGATATATATACAGATGTTCAAGGTGTATACACTTCAGATCCTAGAATGGTTAAAAATGCTACAAAATTAGATACAATAACTTACGATGAAATGCTTGAACTTGCAAATGTTGGTGCTGGGGTTATGCACCCTCGTTCGGTGGAAACAGCTAAAAAATATAGCTTACCATTGAGAGTACGAAGCAGTTTCTACACAAACGATATAGGCACAATGATTACAGGAGCAAAAGATATGGAATTAGACAAACCTGTCGTGGGCGTTGCTGTTGACTTTTCGCAAATTAGAGTTGTAATGTGCGAGGTAAAAGACGAACCAGGGGTTGCTGCTAAAATATTTAAAAAATTAGCACAAAACAATATTACAGTTGATATGATTATTCAATCTTATGCGAGAACATTCAACAATACAAATGATATTGCTTTTACTATTAATAGAGAAGATAAAGAAAAAGCAATGGAACTTTTAAACGAGATGAAAGATGAAGTTGGTGCAAAAGCAATTCATTTAGATGAAAATACTGCAAAACTTTCAATTGTAGGTGCAGGTATGATGGATAGACCAGGGGTTGCTGCTACAATGTTTGAAACTCTTGCAGATTTAGATGTAAACATTAAAATGATTTCTACATCAGAAATCAAAATTAGCTGTTTGATTGATGGTGAACAAGCTGAAATGGCTTGCAATAAAATTCACGAAGCTTTCAAATTAAACAGTAATGATATAGTAGAAGTTAAAGGCACTTTGCCTCCAACAGTATAAGGAAAGGAAATAACAATGGAAAAAACAATTGAAATTAAAATTTCAAAGAAAGCGATTTTGTTTTTACTAGCTATCCTTGGTTTAGTAGCAACAGTTGCTTTAGCAGTTGTTTATAACAATGCAAACTTTAATCCAGCAGCAGGTCCTAGTTTTTGTACAGATGCTAACAATCCAGTTGTAAACTGTGATGGTGTTGCAAAATCTGTAAATGCACAATTCTTAGGTATTCCTCTAGCATACTGGGGTATGATTTTTTATGTAATCGTACTTGTTTTGCTAGTTGCTGATAAATTAAAAAATATTAAATTTTTATCTTGGTTAGAAGTATTTAAAAACCCTTGCAGTTATATTGCTGTACTAGGTTTATTCTCATTCTTAGTATCAATGATTTTAGCTTTAGTAAGCTTTATCTCTTTAAAAATGATTTGTGTACTTTGCGTAGTAACATACTTCATTAACCTATTTATCGCATTATTCGCATCAGAATTTGCAGGCGAAACATTTGGTGCTTCTATTAAAACATCTATCAATGATTTCAAAGAAGCTCTTTCAGTTAAAAAATATGCAATTGCATTTGCTTCAACAGTTGCAGTTGCTGTAGTTTTCTTAGCTGTTTCAAGCACAACTTATGTATTCGCTCCACAAATTAAAGATATTAAATTTATGGATCAATTATACAAAATGGAAGGCAACGATTATGCTGACGTTGCTAACGGTAACACTTTAGGTAGTGAAAAACCAAAAGTAGTTGTTAAAATGTACTCAGATTTGATGTGTCCATATTGTGTAATGGAAAACAGATTAATGCACAAAGTTGCAAAAGATTT